>CAUUEM010000033.1:0-9780 GCA_963544045.1 uncultured Gemella sp.
CTTTAACTTGCTATTTTGAACTAAAAATTTTATAATGAAATTAAGCAAATAGGAAGGTTTATTATCTTTAATGAATACACTCGCAGAGAAATTCAGATTAAAAAGAAAAGAGCTAGGACTCTCCCAACAAACTCTTGCAGAAGGAATTTGTGAACAAAGCCAGATTAGTAAAATTGAGAGAGGGCATTTCATTCCCTCCGCAGACCTTTTGTTCAAACTCTCACAACGACTTGAAGTACCATTAGATTATTTTTTTAATGAACAAATTGAAATTAAATCTAACCTCTCTAATTTCAAGCAATTATCTGCTCGACTATTAGATGACAGAAATTATGAAGATTTGGAATATATTTATAGAATAGAGATCGAACGAAGTACTTTTCTAACACTAGAAGACCGAACTTACCTTGAATGGATTAAAGCTATTATTGACTTCTATCAATATGACAGTAAGTGTGAGGCTATTTCTTCATTGGAAAATATATTATTAAAAGTCTCCTCAAATACTCTGATTTATTTAAAGGCATTGAATACTCTATCTAATTTCTATTCCTTAGTGGGTCGTGAACAAGAATATGAGGCAAACTACTCTCATTTAATGGAGTTATATCAGACAAAAAATTTTGAGCATCAAGAGTTTTTATTTGGCTACATCAGAGTTCGTTACAACTACGCTCACTACTTAGTGTCAAAGGAAAAATATAACGAAGCCATCCAAGAAGCTCTTGAGACGATTGAACTCTGTAAACAAAGACAGACAAGCTACCAACTGGCTCCCCTACTTATTCTTGTAGGAAATGCTGGAGCCAAGTTTCTAGACAAAGAACAAGTCAAAAATTATTATATAGAAGCAAGAGAGTTATGTAAGATTTATAACAATCCTTTAATGTTGATGAAGATAGAAAATTATTTGAAGGAATTAGATACTGTATAGTTAATCTTGACATTATAGTTTTTCTGAAACGTTAAATAACCTGTAAGGCTGATAGTGATATTAATACTATCAGCCTTATAATTTTTTCATGGTATCTCAAATAACTATACTGATTTTGTTTCCCGTTCTAATTTGGTAACATTTTGATTTCTTGTATTATCAAGTATATTGATAAAATTCTCTAATCTCCTAACCTTATATTCGTAATCATCTATCCATTTAGTCATAAATCTTTGATTTTCTTAGGAATGATATTAGGATAGCAAGGATAATTTAGAAAAATTATCACATAAATTGATATAATACTTAGTATAGAACAACTTATTAAGAGGTTAATTATGTCTAAATCATCTAAACAAATCGAAGAAGACGCTATTGACTATTTAAAACTGGCACTAAAAAAATCTAAACATATTCATAGAGAAATTTCTGAAGGTGATAGAGAGCCTATATGGGATGGTCATATTTATTTTTACAAAAATACAGTGAAAAAAAATATTGACTTAGTAGAGAGAATACCAGTTCAAGTAAAAGGTAAAGACGATCACTATAATAAAAATAAAGGATACCCCATAAAAAGAAATAATTTAGAACACTATCTAAATGAAGGAGGAGTACTTTATTTTGTGGTTTACTTAAAAGATGAAACACCAACTGTCACTTATGCCTCATTAACACCAAAGGTAATTAAGAATATTCTACATCTCAAAAATAAGAAAAAACCAAATATAATCAATATTTCTGTTACTATGAAACCTCTGCCTGATAATGAAGAAGAATTAAATCTAGTCTTTCAAAATTTTATTCAAAAGCGGAAATATCAAAAAGGCTTTGCTCACGTTGAATTACGGAGTCAAGAATCCCTATTTAATAGTTCTGAGAATTTGGATGGAGAGTTCCAATTTAAATTCATCGGAAAAGAATATCTAGATATTCTTGAGTATGCAAAATCTGGTGAACTAGATCTTTATTACAAGCCTAAAGGAGCAACAATAGCTGAGCCTCTACTAGATGACATATTTGATCTACAATTATTTAAAGAAAATGAGATGCGCGTTCAAATCCAGGGGAACGAAATAGTATATCAAACAATTTTTAAATACACGACTAAGAATGATTATACTATTGATTTTGGGAATGGTTTTTCAATTAAAGTACAAGAGAAACCTGAAAATATCTCACTAACTCTAAATTATTCCATTTCAAATATTCTTTCAAAAAGAATTGATGGGTTGAAATTTATTTTAGAAGTTCAAAAAAATAAAGGAATTATCTTAAATAATCACAAACTAGCAATTAGCGATAAGAATCTGTCTAAAATTGATTTTAATTATTTAAAGAATAACTTAGATGCACATATCCGTTTAAAAAAGATACTGGATAAACTTAAAATTTCTAAAGAGATCGATTTCACGAATTGGTCACAACAAGACTCTAGAATAGTTGATTTATTGTATAAGGGCATTATAAATGAAGAGTTAATTACTGATCTTAATTACTATAATACAATACAAGTCATGACATTTGCTAATGTACATGTATTATTATTAATAATACCAGAACATTCAGGTACACAAAATTATAGATTATATAATTTCAGTGATTATGATATGGTTTTAGTTGACGAAAATAATCACCAATTTTCAAAATATGAGGCTGTTGATTTAAAACAGCTACTGCTTATAGACAATTTTGATATTTCTGATTACCTTTCATCATATTTATCAAATAAGATTCCAATTGAAAATAAAGATCTTGGATTATTAAAACTTATAAACTATAGTGATAATAAATGTGATCAAAATGTTTTACAATCTTGTTTTGAATTTGCAAAAAAACTTGTAGATATGGACAATTCTGAATATAGTAAACTCAATTTACTACAAATTAAAAAACGTTTAAACACATTAACAACTGAAGATAATAACTATCTTTTATCTTTAATGAATCACAGTGCAGTTGAAATCCGATACGCTACAGCTTGTATATTAGGATATAAAGAACAAGCAAATTATTTATTTGAAAATGAGTTTTCCGAAAGCCAGAGAGAACTCTTTATTGAATATCCGATTTACCACCTTCTAAACTTTTCGTAATAATACAATCATATTATATAAAAAGAGGCACTTAAGGCCTCTTTTTCTCTCCTTCAAATACTCTGTCACTGTCCATTTACTGTCCAATATAATGTAATACATCTATAAATTGTTGATTTTATCGAATGCAAAATCGCTTAAAATCAGTATTTTGATAAATAACAAGACTTTAAGAATCTTAAATTAAGTCTTTTTAAAAATATGATCAACGTGTTATCGTAATCTTGCTTAACGTTAAAGAAAATTGATATAATAAAGTTTATTAAGGTACTATTTAATTTTTACAGAGGTGAAATAGGGATTCACTACACGTCAATAGATGTGAGAAACCTTGATTTAAAGCGATTTTTGAAATTCTAAATTTCACTACATTGCAATATAAATCAACCGAATCACTACCTTTTTCACTACCTTTTTTGAAATAAGAATAATGATTCGGATATATAAAAGAAGAGGAACTTTAGTATGAAGCTCCTCTTTTTTATTTGTTCTTTTACTTACAAATTGTGAGACCTGGTTTGAACAACTTTTGTTTAAATAAATCTCAAAAGCCTTTAATATCAGGCACTTTTAGACTTTTCTGAAAGCGTTATTTCATTCAATTTCAACTAATTTCATCTGAATGGTGTGAATTTTAACCCTAAAATACACTAATTGAGCTAGAATTTTACAAAAAGTTCACACCATCTGGAAATATCATTCCCAAATTATCTTTAACTCTTTTACATCGGTTTCTGATAAGACATGAATTATCCCTTCAAAATTTAGAGGGGATTTTTTCAACTCCTATATAAAGTCCTTATAATCGCATTTATGTATTTACGCTCTCCATTAGAATAATTTCTGAATACTTCTCCACTTCGAGTATATATTATCGGTTCATCATATGGTATAACCTCAAAGTCATCAAAGAAGTTATTACATACAAAAGCAAAATCAACACTTTGTACACTAAATATTGTTGCTCTAATTTCAAGTTTGATTTCAAAATCTGATTTTTATGTAGAATTGCAACAAGATTTTCCTTATCTTCTAAGGGTTTATAATTATTTTCTTGATTCACAACTGCCTTCATTTGGAAAATAGCTTCATCAATTCCAATACCATATAAATCAATATATAATAAATCTTTCATGATAACAGGTGGATTGCAATCATCAAGACAGATAGGAACAAATTTCAAGCCACTATTGACACTACTCATCTGAGCACTCTGCCATTCTCTAGCAACCATATTACTCCCAAGAGAATTTGTAGGCAGAAAATAGAAAAAAGTAGTATATTGCTCTAGACCCTCTTTCATTTTACCTATGATACTATCACCAGGTTGCATTGATCATCTATCATAGAAAATATTATTTTACCAAATGTTATCTCAAGTTGCCTTGCAACCATATCCACTAATTGTTGGTCTGGTAATGTAAAATAAGTTGTGTAAACAATTGCGTATATTATAAAAACATCCAGAATAGTAACACTTTCTTAAAACATTTGATTAAAAAGCACCCTAACTTCTATGATTGAGCTAAAACTGTAGAAATTAGAGTGCTTTTACTATTAGAAAGAATATGTACATGGAATTAAAAAGGAATTTAAATTCATCTAAAGAAAGTTGATTTTTCAACTGAATAATATTATAAGAATATCGAGTTGTAGTTATGTTGAAAGTAATCTTATAAGTGAGTAATTAGGAGTAGAATACGACAACCTTATCTTTTTAGTAGAGTAGCTTATTATATTTTCTATGAAAAATCAATTGACTTTATAACTATTTATCGTCTTTTTTTACCATATTTTTAACACCTTCGATTGCGCCTTCAACGGCTTCTTTTGCATCTTCTGCCACTTCTTTAGCTTTAGAAACTACTTTTTCTGCAGCCCCTTCTTTTTCTGTTTTCTTGTCGCCAGTCAATTTACCGACACCTTCTTTGATCGCACCTTTTGCTTGATTAAATTTTTCTTCTGTAGGCATAGTCTTACCTCCATATTTTTATTTGTACGTTTTTAAATATCCAAATCAATGAACACGTGGTTTTTCATTTGATGAAGAGTCAGTTACAGTTTCTACGCCTTCGTCAACTTTTCTTTAACTGCTGAGAATCCATTCCCCAAACCTGTTTTAACATTTTCAAACTGTTCAGATGCAAATTCACCTGTTGATTCAACTGCACCAATTACACGATCTTGCAAGCTTACTGAATCTGCTTCATGTTGTTCTTTCGTTTTAATATCGACAACATTCACGTTCACTTCAACAACTTCCAAATCTATTTGGCTTCTTCGGTTGGAAGTTTCATTCCTTTCCAGCCTTCAAAAGCACCGGCAAGTTCATATGCTTTAAAGCCTGCTTTTAATAGGATAAATAAGGCTTGTTTACCTAAAATAGTACCTCCATTCCAATCATAGACAACGTAAGTTTTACTCTTATCTAACATTGCTAACTGATTAGATAAATCTTTAGCTGGCAGGGCTTTGGCTCCTTTTATTTGTTCTTTTTTCATTTCTTTAGGAGCATTTCTAATATCTAGAACAACATAATCCGAATTTGGATCTTTCAAGGCTTCTAAAATTACAAAATGGTTAATATATAAGTCTAAATACATTTCTAAAAATTCAAGTTTATTCATGGTCTTCCCTTTCTTATTTTAATTAATTATGTTTGTTATTTCTGATTTATATTTTTCAAGTCCTAATTCTAATTTTGCTAAACTTTTTAAAAACATATCTTGTTGGTCAACTGATAAAAATGAGGTAATATTTTGAGTCAGTTTATAGTGAATAGGCAGAATCTTTTGTAAGTATTCTAAACCTTTATCAGTTAACGTAACCACTACTCTCCTTCTATCTACAGCATCATGTTGTCGAGTTATTAAATTCTTTCGATTTAATCCATCTAATAAAGTAGTGACAGATGCTCTAGCTATACCAGATTGTTCAGCAATTTCGTATGGATATAAAGTCTTATTGGGTGCCCTGTATAGTATCATTAAAACAGAAAATTTAGCATCCGTAAGACCATAATAATCAAAAAAATGATTATACGATTTGGTGATTTCCTTACTTATGGATAAGTAACGTAAAATGATTAGTACCGAATATTCATCCAAATTTGGATATAACTTCCTTATTGATGCTAGTTCTTCAACAGTAGGAAATTCCTTTAATCCAAAGTCTTCCATTGAAAAATCAACCTTTCCAAATCTATTTGGCTTCTTCGGTTGGAAGTTTCATTCCCTTCCAGCCTTCAAAAGCACCGGCAAGTTCATATGCTTTAAAGCCTGCTTTTAATAGGATAAATAAGGCTTGTTTACCTAAAATAGTACCTCCATTCCAATCATAGACAACGTAAGTTTTACTCTTATCTAACATTGCTAACTGATTAGATAAATCTTTAGCTGGCAGGGCTTTGGCTCCTTTTATTTGTTCTTTTTTCATTTCTTTAGGAGCATTTCTAATATCTAGAACAACATAATCCGAATTTGGATCTTTCAAGGCTTCTAAAATTACAAAATGGTTAATATATAAGTCTAAATACATTTCTAAAAATTCAAGTTTATTCATGGTCTTCCCTTTCTTATTTTAATTAATTATGTTTGTTATTTCTGATTTATATTTTTCAAGTCCTAATTCTAATTTTGCTAAACTTTTTAAAAACATATCTTGTTGGTCAACTGATAAAAATGAGGTAATCTATATTAATCTCCTACCTTCCTCTGAAAAGTCAACTTTATTTAATACTGTATATTTCTAATAAATTAGAATCAGGATCTTTTAAAGAAAAATAAGTTATATTATTCCATTCTTTTAGCTCAGAAACACAGATTCCCCAATATGGTATCTAGGGAATTTCGCTTTTTCAAATAACACTACATCCCATCCTTTGCGCTGTAACAATGTTGCAATTGAACTACCTCCAGGTCCGCCTCCAATAACAATAACGTCATAATTAGTTTTCATTATTTAACTCCTTTTGATTTGACTTATTATAATCAGCAATGATATAATTAGATTACTAATTATTTAGATGATAACTTTTATTTTTTTATTTGTCAAGTTTAGGAGGCTATCTTGAAAGAAAAAATTTTATATATATATCCCACCAAACCATTTAATTTTGATTTAACGAAAAGAATAGTTAAAAATTTCTTCCCTACCAAAGAGAATTATAGGATAATTAATGACAACATAGTTTTTTCATATAACCTAGCAAATCAACTTGTTATAGTTGCTCTAAAAAGTTTGGGGACACTAGAGGAGCCAAAAATAAAGGTCAAATTATTATCTCATAAAGGATTATATGATTCGGAAATAAAAAAAATAAAAAATAAAATTATCAGGCAGTTTTCTCTTAAGGTGAAATAGGGATTCACTACACGTCACTAGACGTTAGAAACCTTGATTTAAAGCGATTTTTGAAATTCTAAATTTCACTACATTGCAATATAAATCAACCGAATCACTACCTTTTTCACTACCTTTTTTGAAATAAGAATAATGATTCGGATATGTAAAAGAAGAGGAGCTTTATTGTGAAGCTCCTCTTTTTTATTTGTTCTTTTACTTACAAATCGTAAGACCAGGTTTGACACGGTTTGATTTCAAGTAATTTATAAATAGCTTTAGATCAGATTTCAGAAGACTTGGACTGCTTTTTCATTTGATAAATTGTAAAATATAGTGCAACAAAAATCTCATAATTAGGAAATTAAATCTTTAGTAGTTAAATATAATTAAACTGTGTAAGAATGAATATGAAGATTAATAGAACAATTTTTCATGTGTAATACATACAAAATAATTTGACACCTCTATAATCTATAAATTTGTTTTATTTCTAATATCAAACCAAATTTTAGGGTAGTGTACAATAAGTTGTATAAACACAAAAAGGAATAAATCCGTTATAGTAGAGTTGCGAAACATTACTAGAAAGAGATTTCTTCCTTAACTATTTCTACATCAACATGGTCATTAGTCAATGCCTCTAATAAAGTAGTTGTTGAACCAGTATTTCTAAATAAAACATCACAAACTACATTTTTTAAATATCTTTTCATATACCTCCCCGTTAACACAAGAAAACTACTGGTCTAGTTGAAATGCATTTGATTATTTGTCTAAAGAATTAAGAAAGCCAGGTAAGAAAGTATCAAATGTCTCATGATTTAACTTTACAAATTTATTCTGACCTACTTTTCTTGTTGTAGTAAGACCAGCTTCTCGCAAAGTTTTAAAATGATACGAAGCAGCTGATTTACTAATAATGAGCAAATCGCCAATTTCTCCACAACTTAGTTCAGTATTCGCTCTGTACAGTAATCTAATAATTTTTAGACGAACATTATCTGCTAATGCTTTAAAAATTTTAACTCTTAAATCATCTTCGCTAAGGTTATATTGTTTCATAGTCATAAAGTAATTTTACTATTGAAATAAACACTTGTCAATTTTTTGTACGGCCGTCGTTGACTTTTCTGCATTATAGTGATAATATAAAATTTAATAGTTCAATAATTATTTAACTATTAAATTTAAAAAGGAGGTGTTTTATGAAACAGAACTGGATAGCCATTATTACGTAAAGTATCTATTTATAACTTATAACAAAAATATTCTTAGAAAGTGATGTTAATATACAATGAAAAAATACTCTTATTTGTTCTTCTTAACAATGTTCATTATAGGGACCGATACATTTTTAATTTCTCCACTGCTTCCAACTTTAGCAAACCTATATAATATAAATTCTTCAGTTTCTGGTTGGATGGTCAGCGCATATGCAATGGGTTATGCTGTATTTGCCCTTATCTCAGGTCCAATTTCAGATGGTCGTGATAGAAAAAAAGTAATGACTTATGGGCTGATTGCTTTTACCATTTCAACTTTTCTATGCGGTTTTGCAACAAGTTTTCCTTTAATGCTCCTTTTCCGCTTATTTGCAGGTATCAGTGCTTCATTTGTAACTCCACAAGTTTGGGCTTCAATTCCTATTGTTGTTGATAAAAAATATATTGTGCAGGTTATGGGATATGCGACCGCTGGTTTATCCGTTTCTCAAATGGCTGGGGTACCTATTGGTGGCTATCTGGCAAACTTTTCTTGGCAAACTCCCTTTTATACGATTGCGTTTGCTTCCTTAATACTTCTCATTTTAATCCATATTTTTCTACCAAAACTTGAAATTGGAAAAGCAAATAGAATTTCTTTTACAGAGGCTTATAAAAATATCCTAACTAATAAAAAATCAGTTAGTTATCTAATTGCTTATTTTGTTTTCCAAACAGGTTCTTTTACAGCCATTACCTTCATTTCTACATGGTTTACCAATGACTTTAATATGAGTTTAACTAACATTAGTACTGCAATTATAGCTATTGGTGCAGGTAACTTATTGGGTTCTTTATTTGGAAGTCAATTGGTTAAAAAATTTGGTTTACAAAGAACTTTTAAAACTGAATTACTTACATTAATTATCCTCTACCTTATTCTACCTTTTGCTAATAATTTTTGGGTAGCCGAAATTTTATTAACAATTATCTATATAAATAATGGATTTATTTTTCCTTTGTTTATGGCGACTTTGCAAGGTACTGTCGAAAATGCACGAAGTACAATTTCTTCATTATCAAATGCAGTAATGTATTTAGGTGAAACAATTGCAGGTATAGTGGGAGGAGTTCTCTTTGTGAAATTTACGGTTCTATAATTTTTAGGGTTGATGGAATTTTTCCACCAACCCTATTTTGTGTA
>CAUUEM010000034.1:0-9583 GCA_963544045.1 uncultured Gemella sp.
TTAATACCAGACATTATATCAGTATCATAATTATCTCCAACCATAACTATATCATTTTTATTATAATTAAACAAACTCATAGCACTTTCCATAATTATACTATTTGGTTTTCCTATGACCGTTGCAACAGTACTTGTCGCATATTCTAAATATTTTATCTGACCACCATTACTTGGTATAAAGCCTTCTGAAGTAGGGAGTAATGTATCTGGATTTGTTCCTATCAATTCAGCACCATTTAGTACAGCTCTTGTAGCTTTAGTCAGTTTATTGTAAGTTAGTTCTCTATCTAATCCTACAATAACTGCTTCTACATTTTTCAAATCTTTGGGCTGATTAAAAGAACTTAGCGTTTCTTTTAATCCTTTTTCTCCTATTATATATATATCATTATATTCTTTTTTTACTAAATATGCTTTAGTTGCTTCACTTGATGTATAGATGTGTTCTTCTGATGTTTGAATTTCTAAACTATCTAATTTTTTCACAACATCTTTAGGCTCTTTTGTAGAATTATTAGTTAAGAATAAATAATCTATCTTATTTATATTTAGATAATCTACAAATTCCTTTGCATACTTTATACCTACTTCTCCGTTATAGATAGTTCCATCTAAATCTATTAGATATAACTTATATTTCTTTATGTTCATTATTTTTCTCCATTTAAGAATTATCTCTATTCACCTATTTTACACCTTTTACAAAAAAAATAAAAGCATTATTTAGGAATTACCACAATAACGCTTATATATATTCATTAAAAATTTTATCTAAAAATACTAACCAATTATTCATATCAGAGAATAATTTCTTCTCGTGGAACCAAACAATCATAATAACAGATTGTAATGTGATGTACCACTTAAGTCTGTTTCTATACTTTAAAGTAGGTTCTTGTCCGTAAATCTCTAGCCACGTTCCCCACATACTTTGTGGAACATATCTGTAAAGTATGAAAGAAATATCTATAGCTGGATCGCCTAAAATAGCATGCTCCCAATCCACTAAAAATAATCTACCCTTATCTGATAATAACCAATTATCTTTATGTAAGTCAGTATGGCATGGGGTATACTCAATATTATCATCAGGTATATTATTCTCTAAATAATTTATAGCATAAACTATATTTTTATTTTTTCTTAATTCATCATTTATAAGTGATTTTAAATTTGCTAGTGATCTATGTGCAGTTTCTTCTTGATAACCTTGTGCTTGCATAATTCTTTTTAATTTTGGTGAACTATGTACTTTTCTTAATATTTCAGGTATACGTGAATCAACCATATCTTTAGTATCCAAGGTTCTACCATTTTCAAAATCTTGAGCAATCAAAACATCTCCATTACTCATTCTTCTAGTCCATCTTAGAGTTGGTACAATTCCTTCAGCAGAAAGTGTTGCAATCATTGGAGTCGTATTCTTCTTAATAAAATATCGATGGTTATCTCTAGAACAAAAATAATCTTCTTCATAATTATCATCTAATGTCCAGCCCATCTGATAATATTCTTTAGACATAATAATACTTCTCCTTTCTCTATAACTCTCTTTTACTAAACTGTAATGCAATATATATTTTACAATTTTTATTAATTTTTTTCAAGATGATTTTTTTGTAGATAATTAAAATTCTCAAAGATATTTTAATTATTTCATCATTTTTTAAATACAAATATCTTTGAGAATGTTTTTTCACTTATATATATTAAATATTTTTACTTTTTTGAATAAATATTTTTATAAAATTTTATTCACAGCAAAGTTTATAGATACCTTCGGCATAAATAGCAGTAGCTAATAGTAAATCTTCTATTTCTATGAATTCGTTGGCTTGATGCATTGTATCTTGTTTACCAGGGAATAAAAGTCCAAATGCTACACCTTTTTTAAGGCAACGAGCATATGTTCCTCCACCTAATACAAATGGATCGTTTTTTGTATCTCCTGTGTGTTTTCTATATACATCTACTAATGTAGTAACTAATTCATCATCTTTTGAAACATAATGCGCTTCTTTAGTACTTGTTACAACAATTTCAATATTTTCTTCTTGTAATTTCTCTAATTTAGAAACTAAATCAAAATTCTTAGGATGTCTACAGTCAGTTTTAACAACTCCAACTTTTTCTATTGAATCATATTTTAGAATACCATAATTGTATGTTGATGCTCCCATTTCATCATCAGAATATTCAATACCTAATACTTTACCAAATGGATCATTTGCTAATCTAGTAGCTATATATTTTACATAATTTTTACCATTTGTGTCTAAGTTTAGAGTATTTAAAAATTCTGCTAATTTAGTTCCAGCATTTATACCAAATTGTGGTGTTGATCCATGTGCTGCTTTTCCTTTTACAACTAATGTAATAACTTCTCCAGAATTTAATTCACCTTCTAGTTTTTCATCAGCAAGGAATTTATCAAATTTTTCTTTAATATCTTTTTCTTCACCACTAAGTTTTGCTTCTGCACTAGCTACTACCATATTCATAACTTGACCAGCATTAAACTCAACTAATTTATAATCATAATTTCCTTCTTCATCTTTGAAAATAAGATTATGATCAAATGTTACTCGAGCTTTTTCAGCGTATACTAATGGGAACATTGCATCAGGTGTAAATCCTAATGCTGGTTGTTCTTCATTCTCAAAATAAGATTTAACACATCTGAATCCTGTTTCTTCATCACTACCTACAATAACTCTTACACGTTTATTCCATTTTACTCCCAATTTATCAAGAAGTTTAACAGCATAGTACGCTGCCATTGTAGGTCCTTTATCATCTAATGATCCACGAGCATAAATCTTGCCATCTCTAATTTCAGGTTTAAATGGATGGCTAATCCAGTCTGCTTCAACAACAGGAACAACATCAACATGTCCAAGAATACCAAATAATTCTTCACCTTCCCCTACTTCTATATGACCAGCTTTATTTTCAACTATTTTTGTTTTATAACCATCACGTTCTCCAAATGATAGCATTAAATCTAAAGCTTTCCTTGGTCCACTACCGAAAGGTGTTTCTTCAGTTATATCAGTACCTAAAACTGAGTTTACACTTAACAACTCAAATAAGTCTTTTAATAAATCCTCCTTATGATTTTGAACTTCTTGTTTAAAATTGATATTCATAATATATCCCTCCATTATTTTTTTAAATATTTTAGTTCCGTATCTGTCAAATATCTATATTCACCCAATTTTAAACTTTCATCTAAAACTAAACTTCCTATAGATAATCTTTTTAAATATGTTACATTAACACCTAGTGATTTCATCATTCTTTTAACTTGATGAAATTTTCCTTCAGTAATACTTATATATGCACTACTTTTATACTCACTTATATCAAGTATTTCTAATATTGCACATTTAGTTTTGTATCCATCTTCAAGAACAACCCCATCCTTTATAGTCTCTATATGCTCATCTTTTAATTTCCCATCAACTTCAACGTAATATTTCTTTATTACATCTTTTTTAGGCGATATTAATTTATGAGCAAGTTCACCATCATTTGTAAGTAACATAAGTCCTTCTGTATCTTTATCCAGTCGTCCGACCGGAAAAGGTTTAAATAAGCGATCTTCATCACTTAATATATCAATAACAGTAATATCTTTTTTATCTTCAGTAGCTGAAATAATATTTCCAGGTTTATTCATCATTATATACACATATTTTTGATATATAAGCGCTTTACCATCAACTATTACTTCATCATTCTCTTCATCAACTTGAAAGTCGGGTTGTTTTACTTTAATATTATTTACTAAAACACCCTTTTTTATTATTTTTTTTGTCTCTGCTCTACTATATTCAGTAATATTACTAATATACTTATCTAATCTCACTATACTCTTCTCCTACGGTTAATCAGTGATTTAATGCTAACTTTTCTGTTAAATAAATATTCAACAAATTTTAATTTATTTAAAACAAAGAAGTACAATATACCACCAACAATAGCACATATAATTATTATTGTCATACTAGATAATTTTGATTCTATAACAAAATTTCCAATAATTGACTCATATACTGCTGCCACCGCAATAAACATAATAAAACAAGCACTTACCAAAACTAAAAATTTGTCGATAAACTCTACTATCTTTAATCTAACTTCTAGGTTTATAACAAACAAATTTATCACAATCATTACTATATATGTTGCTATTGATGACAAGATAACACCATTAGTTTCATATATAACTACAAATGGCGTTATAGTTATATACTTAACTAGCAATCCAATTATTATGGTAATTAAATTCAATATTTGCTTATTTACTGCTTGCATAATTATGCTTGTCAAGCTATAAAGTGCATATAAAATCGCAAGTGGTAAGTAAAACCTTAATAAACTTGCATTCAACAAACTTCTACTATAAAATGCAGAATATAATGGATCAGCTAATATATACATACCAACTAACGCTGGTAATACAATCATCATTAAAGCAAGCATAACTTTATTTATTTGACCACTAACACTTTTTTTATCCCCTAAAGCGTACAGCCTCGTTATTGATGGTAAAAAAGTACTTGAAAAAGCAGGTGAGATAGCCACCGCTATCATTACAACCTTATTCACTAGCTGCAACGCTGAAAATCTACCATCTACAATATCTGCCTTTCCTATTGCAGTCATACCATGTATAAAATTGTGTTGATCTATAATATTTAATATTGGAAATAATCCTACTATAAAAATAAAAGGAATTGATACAGAGAAAAACTCTTTTATTAACACTAAATTTGAAACAACAATATCATTCGAATCATATTTTTTATAGTCTAAGCTAGTACTATACTTTTTATAAAAATATACTAATGTAATCAAGGAAAATATGGCACCTACTGTAGCTGCAAAAGTTGCCGTAACATTCCCTTCAACTACTCCATAGCCAAGAATCTTCATAACTACATAAGTTGCACCTAGCATAAATGCAATTCTCATAACTTGTTCTATAAACTGACTTAGCGCAGAAGGTAACATTACCTCATGAGCTTGGAATACACCTCTAAAACCTGCAGATACTAAAACTAATGGAACTCCAAAGCTTAAACTTTTTAGTACTAAAGCTCCCTCTGATGGTAAGAATTTTTGCTGCTTACTTATTAGTATCTGTTCAGAAATATATCCAGAACCAAAAAATAATACACAAAATCCTAATATTCCCATAATAACCAGCAACCATGATCCCAACTTAACAATTCTTTTACTTACATCATATTGCTCCAAAGCATTGTACTTGGCAACCAATTTTGCTATCGCCAATGGCGTACCAGCTGAAGAAATCTCTAAAATTGTAGCATAGTAGCTATATCCATAATTAAATAGTGCCATTTGTTCCTCTCCACCTATAATCTGATAAAAAGGTATAAGATAAACAGCGCCTAATATTTTAGTTAATAATAAACTAATACTGAGTAGTGCAGTTCCTTTAAATAAGGAATCTTTCTTCAATTTTTTCACATCCAAACATATTATTTAATTGTAATTATAAATATAATTGTTGATAACAATAAACTAAAGCAACGACTAAACTGTATGCCGCTACTAATTTCAAAACTTTATCCATTCTTTTTTTCTTTATTTTTTTATTAGCAACTAATACTATATATGATCCTAATAAAAAAATGAAAGAAAGTACAAAAACTATTATAGATAAAAATATTGCCATAATACATATCCTTTCTTTTTTATATACACTATATATTTTAGCATGATTTTATATTTTTTTAAACAGATTTATTTAAATATTTATTAATACTTCACTTCAACGTTATTTGATGTTAGATTATATAACACTTACTTTCTTTAAAGCTGATTTTATGCTAAAATTAAACCGTAAGTATGTATATATATTTCACTATAATTTATAAAGAGAGGTGGTTACATGGGGTTTAAGGAATTTCAAAAAAATCTTCCTGTTTTTTCAATAGGAGTAGTAACAAAAATTACTCAACTTAGTGCTAGACAGATTAGATATTACGAAGAAAAAAAACTTTTTACTCCAAAACGTACCGAAGGTAATACAAGGCTTTTTTCTCTAAATGATATTGATAGTTTGTTAACTATAAAAGAATTACTAACTAAAGGCTTTAACATAAAAGCTATAGATGAAATAATAAATGGTAAATCTGTATCTGAAGAGACAACACAAATTAGGCAAATAATTCACAACGATATTTTTGCTGGTCCAAATGGATTACCTAGAGAACGCTCTATTGGACGTGGTGATTTATCAAGATTCTATAATAATAAGAAGAAAAAACTATTTTAATGTTAGATTTTTACACAATAATAAGGAGATATAATGGCTAAAACAATTACTAAAGCAGAAATTTTAAAAACTATTGAAGAAGAAAATGTTAAATATATTAGATTACAATTTACTGATATAACAGGTACAATAAAAAATGTTGAGGTGCCAGTTAGCCAAATAGAAAAAGTACTAGATAATAAAATGATGTTCGATGGCTCTTCTATCGAAGGTTTTGTTCGTATTGAAGAAAGTGATATGTACTTATATCCCGATTTAAATACTTTTTTAGTATTCTCTTGGGATAGTGAATATGGAAAAGTAGCAAGATTTATTTGTGATGTATACACAGTCAATGGAAAACCTTTTGCAGGTGATCCTCGCGGTAATCTGAAAAGAATTTTAGCAAGAATGAATAATCTTGGCTTCGATACACTTAATCTTGGACCAGAACCAGAATTTTTCTTATTTAGACTAAAAGAAAACGGAGAACCAAGTTTAGATTTAAACGATAATGGTGGATACTTTGATCTTGCCCCTGTAGATTTAGGGGAAAATGTTCGCAGAGACATTGTTCTCGAGCTAGAACGACTTGGCTTTGATATTGAAGCAAGTCACCACGAGGTAGCTCCTGGACAACACGAAATTGACTTCAAATATGATGATGTTATAACAGCTTGTGATAATATTCAAACATTTAAATTGATTGTCAAAACAATCGCTAGAAAACACGGATTACATGCAACGTTTATGCCTAAACCTATGTTTGGTATTAATGGTTCAGGGATGCACTGCAATGTTTCTTTATTCAGTAAAGGAGCAAATAGCTTCTACGACCCTAATACTGAAAATGGTTTATCAGATGTAGCGTCTCAGTTTATAGCTGGAATTTTAAAACATGCTCGTAGCTTTACAGCTGTTTGTAATCCTACAGTAAACTCTTATAAACGTTTAGTTCCCGGATATGAAGCACCTTGCTATGTAGCTTGGTCAACTTCAAATCGTTCACCTCTTGTTCGTATACCTGCTCCACGAGGAAACTCAACACGTGTCGAGGTTAGATCTGTAGATCCGGCTGCAAATCCTTACTTAGCTATGTCTACTATCCTTGCTGCAGGTTTAAATGGTATTGAAAACAAACTTACTCCACCAAATGAAGTAAGCAGTAATATTTATGTTATGACTCGTGAGGAAAGATTAGCTAATGGAATCGATGAGCTGCCATCAACACTTTACACTGCATTAAAAGAATTATCAACTTCTCCTATTATGAAAGATGCTTTAGGACCTCATATTTTTTATAATTTTATTGAAGCAAAATCTATTGAATGGGATTCATTTAGAACCCAAGTAACAGATTGGGAAGTTGAACATTATTTAAAAAACTATTAATATTTAAAAAATTAAGTGAGGATAATTATCATCTTCTAATTTTTCGTGAAAAAGAGGTTACTACAAATACAGTAACCTCTTTTAGTTTTATTTTAAATTAAGTAGATTAGTATTTAGATAGCAATTCTACTAATACTTCTTTTGATTGGTAACCTGTTGTTTCTTCAAGTACTTCACCATTTTTCATAACTAATAGTGTAGGAATTGACATAACCCCATATTCACCAGCAGCTTCTTGATTTTCGTCTATATTAATTTTGTAAAATTCAATATTAGTTAGTTCATTAGAAACTTCTTCTAATACTGGTGCTAACATTTTACATGGCGGACACCAAGGTGCCCAAAAGTCAAATACTTTTACGCTATCAGTTTTTGATAATTCATAAAATTCTTTATCAGTGATTTCTCTCATTATTTCCTATCTCCTTTTATTTTATTAATTAATATATTAAACTATTTCAACTAATTATTCAAATATTTTGTTCTAATATCTACATCATAGGCATTTGAGGGGTATTATTTTCTTCTTTTGAAACATCCGCTACAACCGCTTCTGTAGATAAGAATAAACTTGATACACTTGCCGCATTTTGTAATGCCGAACGTGTTACTTTAGCAGGGTCTACTATTCCTGCTTTTATCATATCAACCCATTCTTCTGTGGCAGCATTAAATCCAAAACCTATTTCAACTTCTTTTAATTTAGCAACTATTACACTACTTTCTAATCCAGCATTTTCAGCAATTTGTCGAACAGGAGCCTCTAATGCTTTTTTAATGATATTTATTCCTGTTTGTTCATCTCCTGTAGCTTCTAGTTTTTCTACTTCTGATATTACTTGTACTAAAGCTGTTCCTCCTCCTGGAACAATTCCCTCTTCTACTGCAGCTCTAGTAGAATTTAGTGCATCTTCAATGCGTAGTTTTCTTTCTTTTAACTCTGTTTCTGTTGCTGCTCCAATTTTTATTACTGCTACTCCTCCTGAAAGCTTAGCTAGTCTTTCTTGTAATTTTTCTCTATCAAACTCCGAACTTGAATCAGCAAAAAGTGCTTTAATTTGTTGTGTACGAGCTTCTATTTTTTCTCTTTCACCTTTCCCACCAACAATAACCGTATTATCTTTTGTAACATTTATTCTTGCTGCATTACCAAGCATTGTAATGTTTGCATCTTTCAAGTCTAGACCTAAGTCTTCTGTGATTAATGTTGCACCTGTCAATATTGCTATATCCTCTAGGATAGCTTTTCTTCTTTCACCAAAACCAGGTGCTTTTACGGCTACAACATTAAATGTCCCACGAAGTTTATTTACTACTAATGTTGATACCGCATCTTGCTCAACATCATCAGCTATAATAAGCAACGGTTTTGCTGCAGCTACTACTTCTTCTAATACTGGTAATATTTCTTGAACTGCATTAATTTTTTTATCTGTTACAAGAATATAGGGATTATCTAAATCAGCAATCATTTTTTCAGTATCACTTACCATATATGGTGATAAATATCCTCTATCAAACTGCATTCCTTCAACAACTTCTAGCGTCGTTTCTAAACCTTGAGACTCTTCAATAGTTATTACCCCGTCATTACCTACTTTATCCATTGCTTCTGAGATAAATTTACCTATTTCTTCATCCGCTGCAGATATAGCTCCAACTTGAGCGATCTTATCTTTAGAGTCTACAGTAATACTTATTTCATGTAACTTATCAACTGCAGCTTTTACAGCTCTTTCCATACCTTTTCTAATACCGATTGGATTAGCACCACTAGTTACATTTTTTAGACCTTCAGTTATCATTGCTTGGGCTAAAATTGTAGCTGTTGTAGTCCCATCTCCCGCTATTTCATTTGTTTTATTAGCAACTTCAGCTACTAATTTTGCACCCATATTTT
>CAUUEM010000035.1:0-9361 GCA_963544045.1 uncultured Gemella sp.
TAAATCCTAAACCTACTAAAAGTGCTGCTGTGATAGCAACTGGTGCTCCAAATCCTGCAGCTCCTTCTAGGAATGCTCCGAATGAGAAAGCAATAATTAACGCTTGAATACGTCTGTCATCTGTTAATGATGTAATACTATCACGGATAATTGCAAAGTGACCACTTTTAACTGTCATTTTGTATAAGAATACAGATGTTAAGATAATCCAAGAAATTGGAAGTAATCCGTATACCATACCGTGAACTGTAGACATTGCCGCGAATTGTAATGGCATTTTGAAGAATATAACAGCTACTACAATAGCAACTATTAGTGTAAGCATCCCTGTTAGCCAACCTTTTACTTTAAATCCTGCTAGTGCAACAAGATAGAAAATTATAGGTATTAATGCAACAAGTGCAGAAATATAAAGATTATCAGCCACTGGCTGTAATAATTGAGTGAATTTTTCCATAAATACACTACTCCTTTTAAAAATATATTTTGTTTTTGTAAGAAAATCATTAGTTTATATATATGAAATAAATACTTATATCTTTTACTAAATATCGTTATAAAATTCTCAATTAATCTGTATAAAAATTTTTTTAAAAATGAGTTTTTAGTTATAGTACAGAAAATAACTGTACTATTATATTGAAAATTTCATTTCAAATAATGTAATTTACAACAATTTTTAGTATTGATTTTCTTAATGACAGTTTATATTGTAGCACGCTTTCATAAAAATGTAAAGCGTTTTTACAAAGTTTTTTAAGCAATTTCAATAAATATTGTTAAATCAACAATTAACACCTACTATTTTTTGAAAAAAATTACATCCTATTTGTGTAACAGTTAAAATTTATCATTTATTTATATATATACATATGAACTGTATTTTCTTAAATTACTTCTTTTATATTTTCTAACAAAGAAAAAAGTATATTACCACACACAGTTGGTAATATACTTTTACTTGTTTCTATACAATAAAAAATTGTTATTTAATATCTTTGTTTATCTTTTAACGCCCTATTAATTTCTTTATTAGCTTCTTTTTGTTTTAATACGTGACGCTTATCATAATTTTTCTTACCTTTTGCAACACCTATTAATAGTTTGGCATAACCGTTTTTAATATATAGTTTTAGTGGAATTATACTTATTCCCGCTTCATTTTGAGCATTAGTTAAAATAGCAATTTGTTTTTTCTTTAGCAATAATTTTCTAACACGCAATGGTTCATGATTAAATCTATTCCCTTCCTCAAAATGTGAAATATGCATATTATAGACAAACATTTCTCCACGTCTTGTTTGACAATATGAATCTTTCAAATTTATTCTTCCACGTCTAATTGATTTAATCTCCGTACCTGTTAGCACTATACCTGCTTCATAAGTATCTTCTATAAAATAATCATGGCTAGCCTTTTTATTTTGCGCTATAACTCTAATTTCTTTATTCATATATATCTTCCTCTATTTCTTACTTTTTATTAAAGATTTATGTTTTAAAATTTTAAAGTCTATTTCATAGTTTTCTAAATCTACATTAGCAACTTTAACTATAGCTTCATCACCTAGACGATATATTTTTTTATTTCGTCTACCTATTAATAGCATATTTTTCTCATCATATGCATAATAATCATCATTCATAGCTTTTATGTGTACTAAACCTTCTATATTATTCTCTAGCGTAATAAATACTCCGAAGTTTGTTACACTTGAAACTACTCCTCTAAATGTTTGTTCTTGGTACTTCAACATATACTCACATTTTTTCATCTTATCTACTTCACGTTCACAATCAACTGCACGCTTTTCATATTCAGATGAACTATCCGCTAACTCAGGAAGTTTAGTCGCATAATGTTTTAGTGTAGATTCTTTAACATCACCTTCAAACAAATACTTCCTAATCATTCTATGAACTAATAAGTCTGGATAACGTCTTATCGGTGAAGTAAAGTGTGTATAATACTTAGTAGCTAAAGCAAAGTGCCCTATATTAGTAGCAGAATATCTTGCTTGATTCATTGTTCTAAGTAATATAGTTGATAACATAGGCTCTATTACTTCGCCCTTAAATTTTTTCAACATATTTGACAACATATATGGTTCAACTTCTTCTATACTACCTTTTACTCGGTAGCCGAAACTTGCAGAAATATCAAAGAATTGTTTTAATTTTTGAACTTTAGGCTCTTCGTGAATTCTATAGACAAATGGTACTTGCATCCAGTAGAAATGTTCACCAATTACTTCATTTGCACTAAGCATAAAGTCTTCAATTAACCTTTCAGCAATACCACGTTCACGTAATACTACATCAAGCACTTCCCCTTTTTCATCCACAATAATTTTTGACTCTGGCTTATCAAAATCAATTGCCCCACGTTTTTCACGGTTTAATCTAATTTTTTTAGACAATTCTAGTGCTGTTCTTAACATTGGAACATACGGTTTATATTCTTCAATAGCTTCTTTATTTTCTTCGTAAACTTCGTTTACCTTTTTATAAGTTAACCTTCCTTTAGATTCTATTATTGCTGGATAAATATCATAACTTTCCGGTATTCCCTTATAAGTAAAATCAATATCACAACAAATTGTATATCTTAATACATGAGGATTTAATGAACAAATATTATTAGAAAGCTTTCTAGGTAACATAGGAACTACTCTATCAGCTAAGTAAACACTACATCCTCGCTTAGATGCTTCTATATCTAATGGACTATCTTCAACAACATAACGGCTAACATCAGCGATAAATACTTTCAATCTGTAACCTTTCTTTGTCTTAACTACAGATATCGCGTCATCTAAATCTTTAGCATCATCTCCATCAATTGTTACAATCATTTCTTTAGTACAATCACGGTATTTATCATCAATTTCTACTTTTTCACTTATTTTTTTAGTTTGTTCTTCTACATCTTCAGGAAATTCATTAGGAATACCGTGTTTATAAATAACAGATAATATATCTACACCTGGATTATCTTTATGCCCTAATGATTTTAAAATAATTCCTTTATGATCTTCAAAATTAACTTTAGAATAATCCGTAATTTCTACTAATACCTTACTTCCATCAACTAGGTTAAAAGTCTTCGCATTAGTAATTTTAATATACTTACTTATATCTTTATCATCACTTTTCACGAAAGAAAAATACTTAGCATTAGTTAGTGTTCCTACCGTATACTTCGTGTTTCTTTCTAAAACTTTTTGAACTATTCCTTCTATATTTCTATTATCACTATAAACACTGTCTACTTTAACTAATACCTTATCCCCACTCATTGCACTTTGAGTGAATCCTTTTGGCACATAAACTTCTATTCCTAGATTTTCAGAGTAAACAAAGGCAAACCCTTTTTGATGAATTCTGATTATTCCTTCTATTTCTAATTCTTCTTTTACATAGAGGAACTTCTCATTTGGCAACTGCATTATTGTTGATTTATGTTCTAACTTCCCTACAAATTTAACTAACTCAACAAAATCCTTTGCTGATTCTACTTCTAACTTTTCTTTTAAATCTTCTATACTTAATACTTTATATTGTTTAAATAAATTTATTATATTTTCTAACATTTAACCCTCCTTTAGTTATTAATTAAATTTTCTAGTATTAATAATTACTAGAATTACCACTATACTTAGAGATTCAATATACTTTTGTGTTTATTAATATATTATTTTACTAAAAAAATAAACCTAAAATGAAATTACATTTTAGGTTTATTATCTTTAATCTATAATTTTAACCAAGTAAGACACACTAGTGATATAAAAAATATTAGTCCTAAAACTATTGTGATTCTTTGTAAAACTAATTCAGCACCTCTTACTTTTTGTTTACCGAACAATTCTTCTGCTCCACCAGTTAATCCAGATAGACCACCAGATTTACTGTCTTGTAGTAATACTACGATTATCAGCAAAATACTGCTCATTATTGCCATTACCATTAAAAAAGTGTGCATACTCTCCTCCTAAAATACTAATTCATTAATACAATACAACTTATAATATCATATTTTTTTAGAAAAAGCAAACCTTATTAAACTATTTTCGTAAAGATTATTCTACCTGATGACGTTTGGAGAACACTTTGTACTTCGACTTCAATAGTTTTACCTACATATCGTTTACCATTTTCTACGACTATCATAGTTCCATCTTCAGTATAAGCCACACCTTGATTATTTTCTTTACCTTCCCTTAATACTTGAACATTTAATCTTTCTCCTGTTGTTAAGATTGGTTTAACCGCATTACTTAAATCATTAACATTAAGAACTTTTATAGATTGAAGGGTTGCAAGTTTGTTTAAGTTATAATCAGTTGTTATAATCGCACATTTATATTGTAAAGCATAATCTATAAGTAGATTATCGACTCCTTTGTGTTCATTATAATTATATTTATTATCTATCTCAAGATTAATTTCTTTCATTTTTTGAAGATCTTCTACACAATCTAGCCCTAATCTACCTTTGGCGCGTTTTAAAGGATCTTCTGAATCAGCGATAAGTTGCAATTCTTTTAATACAAAATCCGGAACAATAATCTTTCCTTCTAAAAACCCTGTTTGGGCAACATCATGAATACGTGAATCTATAAGTGCACTTGTATCAATAATTTTAGCAACCACCTCTGTAGTGTTTTTATTCTTAGCTTTAGTATCTTTCTCTTTGCTTTTTCCACCAAATTTAACAGTTGCTAAAGAATTCAGAAATTCTCCTTCTCTTCTATATCCTAGAACTAGTCCTAAATAACCAAAGATAAAATAAATTACTGCAGAAATAATTCTCCCCATAATTCCGGCCCCAACTACTATATCAACTCCTGATGATAATAGAGAAGCTAGCAGAAGACCTAATATTAATCCTATAGTAGTAAATACTATTTTTTGAATTGGCATCTTGGTTAAACGATCTTCTAAACTTTTTAATCTTGTTACAAATTTATCAGAAAATAATAAGGACATTAATACAAATAGTATTGCCATAGCTACTGTAACAATTATTCTTAAGGTAGTTGGATTCATTGAAGGAAAAACATTATTGTTAACTAATGCACTAGTTGTCAATGATCCTGCTGTTATACCAAGAAATAATGAAATTATCATTAATGCTTTTTTCAACATATAATCACTCCTTTTCAATTTTTTTGTAAAATATATTTTGTGGTTTGATAAAAAATTAAATAATAATCTGAATTTTTAACAAATCGAATATATCCTATCTTTTATTCTACTACATTCGCTTAAAAATTAATATAAGTTTTTTAAAAATAATTATTATATTTTTATTACAAATGTTACAATTTATAGTAAGTTATTAAGTTTATTTAAAATAGAACTAGCATAGAATTTTCTATACTAGTTCTGCTTGTATTTTAAAACACATTTCCAAATGCTATATCTAGGCACTCTCGTATGTCTTTTACAGGAATTATCTCTATTTCTGTTGGAAATTCCGCATTTTTCATGTTCCCTACTGGAACAATAACTCGTTTAAAACCGTGTTTTTTAGCTTCATTTATCCTTTGTTCTATGCGGCTAACTCTTCTCACTTCTCCAGTTAGGCCTACTTCTCCAATAAAGCAATCATTCATATCAACTGCAATATCTTTGAAACTAGAAGCTACCGCTACTACGACACCTAAATCAACTGCTGGATCATCTATTTTCACTCCACCAGATACCTTTACATAAACATCTTGTTGTTGTAATAAATACCCTGCTTTTTTCTCTAAAACAGCCATAAGTAAAATTAATTTATTATACTCTAATCCTGTTGATATTCTACGTGGATTATTAAATGCTGTCGGTGTAGTTAAAGATTGAATCTCTACTAGTAGTGGACGACTTCCTTCCATAGTACTAATAATAGTAGCTCCCGCAAGATTTTTACTACGTTCTTCTAAAAACATTTGTGATGGATTAGCTAAATCTTCTAAACCACTTGTTTTCATCTCAAAAATACCTATTTCATTAGTCGAACCAAAACGGTTTTTTACCGCTCGTAAAATCCTATAGCTATGTTGGTTTTCTCCTTCAAAGTATAATACAGTATCTACCATATGCTCTAACATACGTGGTCCTGCTATTGTACCTTCTTTTGTAACGTGTCCTACTATAAAAATAGCGATATTTAAGCTTTTTGCTATCTTCATAAGTTGTTGCGTACATTCTCTTACTTGAGTAATACTACCCGGAGAATTTTCTAAATTAGGGTTATAAATAGTTTGAATAGAGTCAATAACTAAAAATTTTGGTTTTATTTTTTTTACTACTTGATATATTAGATTTAAATCAGTTTGAGCATAAACATATAGCTCATCTGTATTATTTTTTAATCTATCAGCTCTTATTTTAACCTGTCTAACAGATTCTTCCCCTGTAACATATAGCACTTCATGTTCTTTTGCCAAATATGCTGAAATTTGTAATAGTAATGTAGATTTCCCGATACCAGGATCTCCTCCAAGAAGAACTAATGATCCTCCTACAACACCACCACCTAAAACTCTATTCAGTTCACTACTGTCTGTTAGAGTTCTAGGAACATCTTGTGTAGAAACAGCTTTTAGCTTACCAGCCTCCACACGTTCAGCATCATTTGTTGTAGCTTCAAAACTAGTATGTTTTGTTGCTTTTTTCTCCTCTAAAACTTCTTCCATTGATGCCCATTTCTTACAATTTGGACATCTTCCCATATATTTTAAACTTTGATAACCACAAGCATTACACTCATATTTAACATTAACTTTTGCCATGATTACCTCTTAGTTTTTTTTACTACAAACTTATCATTTTTGTAATCAATATTTATTGTACCAGTTAAATCTGGGTTTCTTAGTAATTCTTCACTAAGTAAATCTTCTATATTTTTTTGAATACTACGTTTTAATGGACGAGCACCATATTCTCTAATACTTCCATCTTCAACGATTTTAGCCATAGCTTTTTTAGTTAGCTTAATATTAATATTTCTATCTTCTAGACGTTTAGATAGCCCATCAATTAATAATTGAGCAATCTTCTCTAATTCTTCTTTTTCTAAAGTTTTGAAAACAATTATATCATCTATACGGTTTAAAAACTCTGGTCTATATTGTTTTTTCAGTGCTTCCATCATCGTATTTTGAACATTCTTGTAGTCATTTTTAATTGACTCACTACCACCAAATCCAACAAACTTCTGATCTTTTAGTTCGCTAACTCCAACATTTGAAGTCATGATAATAATAGTATTTTTAAAATCTACAGTACGACCTGCTGCATCAGTTAAGCGTCCATCATCTAATACTTGTAATAGAATATTAAAGATTGATGGGTGTGCTTTTTCTATCTCATCAAACAATACTACTGAGTATGGTTTTTGACGAACTTGTTCAGATAATTGACCTGCTTCTTCATACCCAACATAACCTGGAGGTGCTCCTACTAATCTACTAATAGAATGTGGCTCCATGTATTCACTCATATCTATTCTTATCATATTATCTTCAGAACTGAATAACGCTTCTGATAAGCTCTTAGCTAACTCAGTTTTACCTACCCCTGTAGGTCCTAAGAAGATAAAACTTCCGATAGGTCTATTTTGAGCTTTAAATCCGCTTCTTGCACGTCTTACAGCTTTAGCAAGGCTCACTACAGCATCATCTTGACCAATTACACGCTCATGTAAGATTTCTTCTAATTTAAGTAATCTTTCACTTTCTGTTTCAGTTAATTTAGTTACAGGAACTCCAGTCCAAGCAGCTAAAACTTCTGCAACATTATCAGCGTTAATTTTAATCTTATCTTTACTTAAACTATCTTGCCAAGAAATTTTAAACTGTTCAATTTTATTTAATACTTGATTAACTTCATCACGTTTTTGTGCTGCAACTTCAAATTCTTGATTTATTACAGCTCTATCTTTTTCTTTATTCAAACGAGTTAATTCTTCTTCATACTCTTTTAATTTATCAGGAGATTTATAGAATCTAAGTTTAACTTTCGAACATGCTTCATCAATTAAGTCTATCGCTTTATCTGGTAAACATCTGTCTGTGATATATGTAGAACTTAGTTTAACAGCCGCATCAAGAGCTTCATCTAAGATTTCTACATTGTGGTGTTCTTCGTATTTATGACGTAAACCTTTTAATATTTTTATTGAATTCTCAGTATCAGGCTCTTCAACTTTAATTGGTTGGAAACGACGCTCTAAAGCTGCATCTTTTTCAAAATATTTTCTGTATTCTTCTGTTGTTGTAGCACCAATACATTGAATTAAACCACGAGATAGTGCTGGTTTTAAAATATTAGATGCATCAGCACTTCCTTCTGTACCTCCTGCTCCAATAATAGTGTGGATTTCATCGATAAACAGAATAATATCTCCAGCTTCTTCTATTTCTGTAATAATATTTTTTAATCTCTCTTCAAATTCACCACGGTATTTAGTACCAGCTAGAAGTGTTCCCATATCAAGTACCATTACTCGTTTTCCTAGTAAGTTACTTGGAACATTTTGAGAAACGATTTTTTCTGCTAAACCTTCTACTATAGCTGTTTTACCAACACCAGGTTCCCCAATAAGAACTGGGTTGTTTTTAGTACGTCTATTTAAAATTTCAATCATACGTGTAATTTCTTTATCACGTGCTAAAACTGGATCTAGTTTATTATTTAAAGCATCTCTTGTTAAATCTTTTGCTAATGAATTTAATGTTTTTGTTTTTTCTGAACTATCATCAGAAGCCTCTAATTTTTTAAATCCATCAAATAGTTTTGAGAACAATCCTTGACTTTGTTTTAATAACTCAAAAAGTTCAGTAATTATTACACTTGTATTTATATTAAATTTCTCTGTTAATAATCTATGTACTGTACTATTTTGTTCATTTAATAAAGATAATAGCAAGTGTTCACTAGTTACTACAAAGCTAGAAGTATCATCAGCAAATTGTTGACTTTTCTCTATAGTTCTAACTGCTCCATTAGTGTAATCTATCTTCATTAGAACATTTTTATGAAACTCTGTACCCTCAAGTTCATTTTCATAAAATTCCGCAACACTCTTTCTAAAATCATCATAATAAATTCCGTGTTTATTTAATGTTCTACAAGAAAGAGTATTTTTCATACTTAGCATAGCTAATAATAAATGTTCTGTCCCAACAGCTTTTACACCAAAGTCATTTGCTTCTTCTTTTGCTGTAGTTAAAACCATAAGTGCCGTTTCATTAAATCTTATGTACATAACTTTATCCTCTCTTATTATATTTTATATTTTCTAAAAATTTAATAGTCATATCTTTTAGATGCGCTTTAGTGCTAGTTTGCATTTTTTCAGCAACAT
>CAUUEM010000036.1:0-9342 GCA_963544045.1 uncultured Gemella sp.
ATTATACTAACAGTAACAATAGTTATAATATGTCTTTTCATAAAATTTCTCCTTTAACTATTAAAACATACTTTTAGATTATTGTAATTTTATGCACAGTTATTCTTATTTATATATCATAAGTTGAAGATAGGATTTTGTCAATTATAAAATAAAAAATATAGTAATTTAATAAAAAATATATATTATTTTTAAAGTAACAAAGTAAGAATAATAATTAATGGGCTTTAGACAAAAATATAGTTTTTAAATTTATCATGATACATACTGATATTTAATTTTATTTTCCTTTTAAAAACTCTTAAAATTTGGTATAATTATTAGGATATAGAACAGCTGTTCTTTATAAAAATAAATAAAGGAGTGTTAGTTTGAATAATAACATTTCAGAAAATCTAAGAAGAGAATTAGAGAAATTATTAGAGAATAAATTTTTCTTTAAAAAACCTAGTAATACTAAAATAATTGTTTATTCATTGACGTTTATTTCATTAATTATTTTAAGTGCTATGCTTAAAGTTGTTGAGATAGGAGCTTTTCTAGTAGTATTTCCTTTAACATATGTATTAGGAGCTAGAGGATTAAAATTCTATTTACCACTTGTGTCTGTAGGTATTGTTATTTTAATGTTCTTTTCGAGTCCATATATGCTATTTTGGTTTACAATGCATATGGTACTCGCATATATAGTTTATCAATCTATAGTAATAAGAAATTCTAAAATATTTATAGTTACAGCAGTTTCGGCATTTTTATTTTTAGGGATTGCTATTTACACAGCATTATTAGTAAAAAATGGAATTTTAAATATTACGAGTGAACAAATTAATCAGTTTGTAAGTGAAATTCAACAGCAAAGTTTACTAACTAATCAAACTATAGATAAAGATGCATTAATGACAACAATAGAATCGTTAAAAAGAACATTCCCTGTAGCGCTGTTCATTGTATTATTCTTATATAGCTTACTATTAGTTCAATATACTTTATCAATGTTAGGAAGAGAATATATTATAATACCAACATTTCCTAAGCTTAGTAGAATTATGTTAAGTAAACGAATCGCAAATATTTACATAGTTCTAATAATAATAGAATTAATAGTGAGCCTACAGGTTGGAGATAACTCAAATAATTTCTGGTACATACTGCTACAAAATACGAGCGCAGTAATGGGACTTGTTTTTGCACTTAATGGTTTATTTACGGCATTCTTCTTTGCAGAATTAAAACAAAGTGAAACAACCATAAAAGTATTATTAGTCATAATACTAATACTATTTAGTCCAATTTTAGAGTTACTTGGATTTATAGATAGTGTATTTAAATTAAGAGAAAGTTATATTACTATGAAGAAAGGAAGATAGCGATGAATGCGAAAAGAAAATATGAATTAGTAATTTTAGCGATTGTTACTTTAGGAGCTATAGTAATAGGGTTACTAAGTATAGAAAGTTTAGCTATATATTTAGTAGTATGGCTTCTTGCATTGATTCCTATCTACTATAATTCAAAAAAAGTTTCAGAACAAACAGAAAAATACATTAGTAAATTAACAAATCGTATAAAAGATTCTTCAGAAAAAGGAATAAATAAATTTCCTATAGGTATAGTCGTAATCGATGAAAACAAAAATATCGAATGGGCAAATAATTTTATTTATAAACATATAAAAGTTGAAGAAATAAAAGGTGTTAATATACTAGAACTTATGCCAGAAATCGAGGAAATCTTTGATGTGGAAACACCAGTTGATAACCAATTTGAAATTTTTGGAAAACACTATAAGGTTAATTATCAAAAAGATAGCGGTTATATATACTTCTTTGATATTACAGAAAGTAAAGTTGTAATGCAGAGATTTCGTGATACAAGGCCAATTATCTTAAACTTAAGTCTTGATAACTATGAAGATGTTTATGATTCATTAGATGATGAGGTGGCAAGTAGCTTTGATGCTACTGTTGTTAGAATTCTAACTGAGTGGGCTAAGAAAAATAGTATTTATTTAAAGCGATTAGACGAAGATAGATTTATAGGTCTTTTAAATGTTAAAGATCTTAAAAAGATAGAAAAAGATAAATTCCAGATATTAGATTCAATTAGAAACTTAAAAGAAGAATTCGATGCTCCAATTACCCTAAGTATTGGTGTAGGGATGGGAACAGATTTCTTACCGGAATTGGGTGAATTAGCAAAAAGTTCTCTAGACCTTGCATTAGGACGAGGCGGAGACCAGGTTGCTATGAAAGACGTTGATGGAACGATTAAGTTTTATGGAGGTAAAACTAATCCACAAGAAAAACGTACTAGAATTAAAGCGAGAGTTATATCAAATGCCCTTGCAGATATTATTACTGATAGTGATAAAGTTATAGTTATAGGGCATAAACGCCCTGACTTTGATGCTATTGGTGGTTGTGTAGGTATTTATACTTTTTCAAAAATAGTTGGTAAAGACTGTTACATCATTTTAAATGACAGCGATAAAGATGAAACTATTCAAAAGGTTATGTTGGAAATTGAAAACACTGATGAAACACTAGCAAAAGTATTTATTAATAGTGATGAAGCTTGGGAGTTAATGACACCTCAAACAACATTGATTATTGTAGATACTTCGGATGCTTCACGTGTTATAGATGCTGCGATATTATCAAAAGCAAACAAGAAAGTTATAATTGACCACCATAGACGTGGTGAAGATATAATAACAAATCCACTATTAACTTATATAGAACCATATGCGTCATCATCATCGGAGTTAATAGCTGAATTGATTGAATATCAAACAAAAATTGAAAAAATTACACCACTTGCAGCAACAATTATGTTAGGTGGTATAGTAGTTGATACTCAAAACTTCTCTATAAGAACAGGTTCAAGAACATTTGATGCTGCAGCTTATTTAAGAAGTAATGGAGCAGATCCAACTAAAGTAAAAACTATCTTAAAAGAACCAATTGAAAACTTTATGAATAGAGTAGAAATTATTAATAATTCTATTCAGAAAACACCAGAGATAGTAATAGCTAAAGCACCAAATGAAAAAACATATACAAACGTTATGTTAGCTCAAAGTGCGGATTTACTACTTACTTTAAAAGGTATTGAATGTAGTTTTGCGGTTGGATATTTAGATAAAAATAGAGTAGGTATTTCTGCTAGATCATTAGGTAATATGAATGTTCAGTTAGTAATGGAAGAGCTTGGTGGAGGTGGACACCTTGCTAATGCTGCTACTCAAATAGAGGGTGTTGACATTGATACAGCAGTGTCAAGATTAAATGATGCAATAGATCACGTATTATTACAGTAGTTTAATAAATTTAAAAGTGAATTTTATATAAAGGAGATAGGGTAATGAAAGTTATATTTATAGAAGATGTAAAAGGTAAAGGTAGAAAAGGAGACGTTAAGGAAATTGCTGACGGATATGCAAAATTCTTAATTACGAATAAAAAAGCAGTTCAAGCAACTAATGCTAATATGGCTACATTAAAAGGACAACAAAAACGTGTTGAAAAAGATAAACAAGAAGAGTTAGTTCAAGCTAAATTATTAGCAAAACAATTAGAAGATGTTGAAGTTAAAATTGCTGTTAAAGCTGGAGAAGGTGGAAGATTATTTGGATCAGTTTCTTCAAAACAAATTGTTGAAGAACTTAAAAAGCAACATGATCTTAAAGTAGATAAGAAAAAAATTGATTTACCACATGGAATCCAAGCTTTAGGATATACAAATGTAAAAATTAAATTACACAGTCAAGTTGAAGGAACTATTAAAGTTCATGTAGTGGAACAATAATAATTATGTAGGTGGAAGAATGAAATATCATATAGATTCTGTTATTTTAGCAGAGCAATCTCTGCTTGGAGCTCTTATGCAAGAGCCAGAAAAATTAGTAGAAGTCAAAGCTGCAGTAGATGTAGAAGACTTTTATGATGAGAAAAACAAGGATATTTATAATGCTATTTTACGTTTAGATGAAGCGGGAATAATACCTGATACCACTACAATATTTGAAGAAATTAATAATAGTGGGGCATTCAAATCTATGGATGCCTCATTATATATAGTGGAGCTTTATGATATTACGCCAAGTACACGTAATATAATGCATTACGCAAACTTAGTGAAACGATATTCTATATATCGTGAAATTCGTTCAGCTTTATTAAGTAGTACAGAGGAGATGAATCAAGGAAATGCTGATATTGATTCATTAACTGCCACTTTATTTGATCAAGTAGAAAGAGCTATGGAGCGAGCAAAAACTTCACAGTTTAAAAATATGAAAGATGTAACTGATGAAGTATTCCAAGAAATAGTAGCGCGTATGTCTGGAGAAGGTAGAAATATCTCCATGCCTACAGGTTTTAGTACATTAGACCAACTTGTAGGTTTAGGGAAAGGGGACTTAGTAATTTTAGCTGCTCGTCCTTCTATGGGGAAAACAGCCTTCGCTTTAAACATTGCCTTAAATGTAGCAGGAAAAAACCATAGGGATGAGAGTGAGAAAAAAACAGTAGCTTTATTCTCTTTAGAGATGGGTGCGGACCAATTGGTATCTAGAATGATTTGTAGTGAAGGAATGTTAGATTCTGAAAAAATCAAAAAAGGTACTTTAGATAATGATGATATGATGAAGCTGGAAACAGCTGTTCATTTCTTAAATCAGAAAAATATTTTTATCGAAGATAGTGCATTTATTAAAGTAAATGAAGTTAAAGCAAAATGTAAACTTCTAAAAAATGAACATGGTTTAGACCTTGTTGTTATCGACTATTTACAACTTTTACAAGGAAGTAAGAGAACAGATAATAGACAACAAGAGGTTTCTGAGATTTCTCGTAGTTTAAAACAAATGGCTAGGGAATTGGAATGCCCAGTTATAGCATTATCACAGTTATCACGTAGTGTAGAATCACGTCACGATAAACGTCCTATGATGAGTGACCTTAGGGAATCTGGAAGTATTGAGCAAGATGCAGATATTGTATCATTCTTATATCGTTCAGACTATTATAGAAGTGAAGATGCGGATGAAAATGAAGTTCAAGAACCTAGTGATGTTTCTACTGTTGAGGTTATTGTAGCTAAAAACAGGAATGGACAGACAGGTACTGCAGAATTAGCATTTATGAAGCGCTATAACAGATTCGTTTCAAAAAGCTATGGAGAATAATGTATAAAATACTATATCTTAAATAAAATCTTAGGAGAAAATTAATATGAAATTTAAAAATAAGAGGTTAATTTCGGCTGCAATTGTAGTAGTATTAGTAATTGTTTCATTAATAGGTGGAACAGTAGGATCAAAAGAACAGTCAAAAGAAGCATCTGATGGATATCTAGCAGATTTTCTAATGAATCAGACAGTTCATAAATTAACATTAAAAGAAGGTAGCGGAAGCGAAGTTATTCAAAAAATTTCTGTTGAAGGTGAAATTGGTTCAGAAATGACTAATACATATTCAAGAGGATCAATTATAAATCAAATAAAAGTCGCATCAGCAGATCCAAATGTAAAAGCAATTTTATTATCTGTAAATACCCCTGGTGGCGGAGTATATGAAACTGCAGAAATTTATAATGCTTTAAAAAATAGTGGAAAAGATGTCTATGTAGCAATGAAAAAACAAGCAACATCAGGAGGTTATTATATCTCTATGGCTGCTAAGAAAATCTATGCTAATTCAGAAACAACTACAGGATCTATTGGAGTAATAATGAGTTATGTTTCTGCCCAAAAATTCTTAAATGAACACGGAATTAAACAAGAAACTATTCGTTCAGGTGATCAAAAAGCAATAGGTGGACTTGCAGAAGATTTACCAGAATCTACTAGAAAGATTTATCAAGAACAAAACAAAGAAGCATATGATAGATTTGTTAAAGCTATTGCCGAAGGACGTAATATGAGTGAAGATGAAGTTAAAAAACTAGCAGATGGACGAACTTATAGTGGTAAACAAGCGGTAGAAAATAAATTAGTAGATAAAATCGGGACAGAAGATGAACTTATTAACTTAATCAAAGAGGAGAAGAACCTAAGTAATCCAACTGTTATTGAATTAAGAAAAGATAGCTCATCAGAAAGTATTTTATCTAGATTAGTAAAAGCTACAACTAGATCAATTATTTCAGAGGTTAATAGCGAAGCTTCATCGACTAGTGTAGAAAGAAGCTATTTAGGTTAGGGGGTAGTTATAATGACTAATAATTATAATGAAAATACAAACCCTGATTATCTAGGTAATGAATCAAACCTTAATCAAAATAGTGAAACTTCACAAGTAAAACACCAAACTGGGGACTTAACATCAAATAGTATCCAAACTAGTGAGTCAACTACTAATAATGAGAGTAATGAGATGTTGCAGTCTGACTATCAAAGTAGTGAATCAAAAATAAATCAAAATAATGAACAATCTGTAAAATCTGAGAATTCAACTCAGCAAGTTAACCAAATAAGCAATCAAAATTATAATTATAATAATTATAGTCATAGTGTAGATTTTTCATTACCAACAACATTTGAAGATTATGTAAAACTATCAGAAAACTTTTATGCAGGTTTCTGGCAGAGATTTATGGCTTATATAATAGATTTAATAGTAGTTGCATCAATTACAGGATTATTTAATACTATAACAATGAATTATATGAATGTAAGTATTAAGCTATCATTAATTGGAGAATATACTATTAGCTTCCTTATAGTATCATTTACTTATTTTATACTTATGACTTATTACTTCTCGCAAACACTAGGTAAGGTAATTATGAAGATAAAAGTAGAAACAAATAAAGGTGAAAAACTATCGTGGTCGGATGTGATATACCGTGAGGCTGTCGGAAGAATACTAACAACAGTACTATTTTATATTCCATATCTTTTAGTAGGTATACTACCTAAGAAAAAAGGATTACATGATTATATCGCTGATACTGTTGTTGTTAAAGAAGACTTTTCTAAGTTAAGAAAACAAATGAATGAAAAAATAAGAGCTTTATAGCTAAAAAAAGATGCAATATTTTAAAATTGCATCTTTTTTTATTCTATTTATCGTATCCAAGATACCCAATAGCAACAGCACGAGGCCCTGCATGGCATCCGATAACTGGGGAAACAACTGCAACTTCAGTTTCGATATCTCCAAATACTTTTTTAATTGTATCTTGTGCTTTAGCTAGTAAATCATCACTTGTATACAGTATGAATAGTGATTTTGGATTTTTCTCTTTAATTTCTTCACACATTTTTGTAAGAACTTTATTCATACCTCTATGTTTTCCAGAAACGGTTAATAAACCATCTTTAACTGTGATAATAGGTAGAATACTTAATAAGTTTGATAAAAAGAACTGAGCTTTAGTTAAGCGTCCACCGGCATAAAGGAAGTCCATAGTTTCTACTGTTACTAGAACGTTTTGTTTGTCTAAAAGTTCTTTGTACTTACTTTCTATATCTTCATAAGCAAGTGTTCCTGCTGTGTAATCTTTAACGATTTTTTCAATAGCACAACCTACCATTCTAGCTACTTGCTCAGTATCGATTACTTTTATTTCTAACCCTTCGATAAGATCTTTTGCTTGTAAGAATGATGAATAAGTACCAGATAATTTTGAAGATACACTAAAAGCTACTATTCTTTCATAACCTTCACTTTTTAGTTTTTCATATACTTCTAAGATTCTTCCAACCGATGGTTGGCTAGTGCTGGGTTTCATACCAGCATTTACTTTTTCGTAAAATACCTCAGGAGTAATAGTTACGTTATCTATATAAACTTCATTATCTAGACGAACCTCAACTGGTATTACAGTTAAGATTGGATTGTTTCTTTCGAATTCTTGATTAATTTGTAATGCTGAGTCACATACAAATGCTGTTTTCATAAATTTCACCTCAAAATATTTTTAAATAATCATGTAATTTTCTTAATTGTTAAGTAGAAAATTCTACTTAAATAATAATAAACTAAAAAATAAATTTTTTCAAATGAAAAGTATATACTAAAGTTATCTTATTGTAAAATTTAAAATTTTATATATCATTATATAAGTGTCGTTATAGCTTACTGATAAGAAAAATAATTTTATAAGACACACAAAATATCTCTAATTATATTCCTATTTATTTAGGTTTTATATAATATATGAAGTAACTTTTCACAAATAATAAAAATGATTAAATAAGAATTATTAATATATGTTATAATAATAATTATAAAAACAACCTAAGATTAAGAGGAGTTACAATGATTTTAGAAAATATATCCGGACCAAAAGACTTGAAAAATCTGACAATAGAGGAGTTATATACCCTTACTGATGAAGCAAGGAGTGCTTTATTAGAAAAAATTAGCGCACATGGTGGGCATAGTGGACCAAATTTAGGAATGGTGGAGATGACAGTTGCTTTACACCATGTATTTGATTCCCCAGTTGATAAAATAGTTTTTGATGTTTCGCATCAGACTTATATTCATAAAATGTTAACAGGGCGTCAAAAGGCATTTACAGACCCTAAATATTATGATGATGTCTCAGGATATACTAATCCAAAAGAAAGTGAGCATGATTTATTTACTATTGGTCATACATCAACTTCTTTATCTTTAGCAAGTGGTATACTGCACGCAAGAGATTTAAAGAAAGAAAAAGGAAATGTTGTGGCAATTATTGGAGATGGTTCTTTGTCAGGTGGAATGGCCTATGAAGGGCTAAACACCATAGCTACATTGGGAACTAATGCAATAATTATAATAAATGATAATGACCAATCTATTGCTAAAAATCCTAAAGGTGGTATATATACTGCATTAAGAGAACTACGTGAAAATAAAGGTCAGGTAACAAACAATATTTTTAAAGCATTAGGATATGATTATCACTACTTAGAAGATGGTAATAACTTAGAAGAACTAATTTCATTATTTAATGAAGTAAAAGATATAGATCATCCGGTAGTATTACACATTTACACAGAAAAAGGTAAAGGATTTGAACCGGCAGAAAAAGACCATGAAAAATTCCATGCAGGGGGACCATTTAGTTTGGAGACTGGAGAATATAAAAATCAAGGGGCCTCTTCTCAAACATACAATGGTATTACATCTCAATATTTAGCTAAAAAATTAGAAGAAGATTCATTAGCTGTTGTTGTAAATGCAGGGACACCAAGAATAGTTTTCGATAGAGAAATAAGAGAAAAATTTAGAAATCAATTTGTAGATGTCGGTATTGCAGAACAACAAGCAGCAACTATGACAACAGGCCTAGCTAAAAATGGAGCAAAGCCTATTTGGTCAGTATTTTCTACATTCTTACAAA
>CAUUEM010000037.1:0-9252 GCA_963544045.1 uncultured Gemella sp.
TTATAATACCTTTTTCTGTAATTATGAAGTCAACTTTTTGATCGTGTTCTTCTGTAGGAATATTATCTTGAAGGAGTTGATCATAAGAAAGACCTATACTTACTTTATAGTTATTTTTAGAAAAGTACCTATCATAATATCCCTTACCATAACCTAAACGATATCCCTGTTTATTAAAAACTATAGATGGGGTTATTACCAAATCGATAGACCCAGTGTAGTAATCATCACTCTCTGGTTCCAAAATATTAAAATGACCTGGTTTTAAATTATTCCAGCTTGTTATATTAACTAATTTCATATCGCCATTTACTATTTTTGGGACATATATTATTTTGCTTGTTAGATTTTTTTTTATGAAACTTTCCGTTTCTATTTCACTACCAAAACCTATATAAATAAATATACTTTCAGCTTGTTTAAATAAACTATTTTTCTCTAGTAATTTGAAAATTTTATTAGAGGACATTATTTTATATTTGTCTGATAGGCTGTCTCTTTCTTTTAAGAATTTTTTTCTCAATTCATTCTTCAAATCATCACCCCGAATTTTATTATAACACAATTGTAAATATATAGTCGTTTAAAATAAATTATGTGAATAACAAAAGATTCATTTTTTTATAATCAAAGCAATGAAAAATAAAAAAATGGTGAAAATAAGAAGATAAAAATACAAACTAATACAGTAGCAGATAAAAGTTTTAATTATAATAAATTATATTTGGATATGTACTTATGTTTAGAAATTTTATCTTGAAGTATGTACAAGTATAATCAAAATTTTAAGATACATGAATAAGGATATTTTAAATAGATAATATAGCAATGCTACTTTCATAGATTTTCTTGATATTTCATAGTATATTCAGATGAAAATGTATTTAATTTAAAAATAAAAAATTTTAAAAAATACTATGAAAAATTTAAAAAAATAATTACCTACTATTTGATGGAAATTATTTTATAAATATGATATAATATAAAAGAAAATTTATAAGAAAGGATGTTTCTGCTAATAATGATAAATTCAGATAAAAACAAAAACATGCCAAGAAACAATGATAATAAATCAGAAGAGTATGCTAGTTTGTTAGAAAAAATAAAAAAACAAGTTAATAATACTCAAACTGTATTAGAAGAGAATAAAGTTACTGAAAGTGAAGAAACTCAAAGTATTGAAGTTAAAGAAGAAATTCTAGATAATTATGAAGAAACAGTTGTTCTAAATCGTGAAGAGCTAGATAAAGCTCTAGAAAAAGAAGAGGAAGTAACTTCGCTTGTAGAAGCTGATAAAAGTAAAATAGTATTTGAAGTGCACGGACTTAAAAAACGTATAGGCCTAAAAACAATAGTTGAAGATATTAGTTTTGATATGCACGAAGGTGAAATCATCGGACTTTTAGGGCCTAACGGAAGTGGGAAAACAACAATCATGCGTATGATGGTTGGACTTACAAAAATCACAAAAGGTGAGATATATTGTTTTGAAAAACCAATTGGCTTAGGGAAAACAACTATGCTAAAAGAAGTGGGTGCTATGATAGAAACACCAGAGTTTTATAACTATATGTCAGGGTGGGCAAATTTAAAACAATTTGCTCGTGTATGTGGTAAGCGAGTTCCTAGATCGCGTATAAAAGAACTGGTTGAGTTTGTGGGATTAAGCAATGTAATTCATAAAAAAGTTAAAACATACTCTCTAGGAATGCGTCAACGTCTTGGTCTAGCACAAGCATTACTAAATGATCCAAAAGTTTTAATTTTGGATGAACCTGTAAATGGATTAGACCCACAAGGGGTACAAGATTTCCGTAATAAATTAAAAGAAATTGCGAAATCAGGTGTATCAATTATAATTTCTTCACACTTATTAGATGAAATCGAAAAAGTAAGTGATAGAGTTATAGTTATTGAAAATGGTAAGATTATTGCTGATGATAAATTAGATAGTCTAAAAGTTGATGAAGTCGAGAGAACATTAATAAATACATACGATAATGAGAGAGCAAGTTTCTTAATCCCTGAGTTAGGTATCAATTATACTAGACAAGATGGAGCTTTCGTATTTGAAAATCTATCTCGTGAAGATAAAGCAAGATTATTAATGTATTTAGTAACAAACAATATTGAATTAGATGTTGTACGTGTACTTAATACATCATTAGAGGATCGTTTCCTTGAAATTACTGGAAAGGGGAATAAATAATGAAATTGCTAATTAATGAGTTTATAAAAGATTATAGAAAAGTAACAACATGGATTTATATGTTAGTTACTATTGGGTTAATAGCTTTAGTTCAATATATTACTTCACTAGGTTTGGAAGATAAAGGATTTAGTACAGCTTCGTCATTAGCTAAAATTTCAGATGTAGCTATTTCGATAGCATCAATTTTTGCACTAATTATGTTAGCTAATAACTTATCACAGGAATACTCGAAAGGAACTATTAAGTTTTTATATACTAAACCTAAATCACGCTCAGCCATATTAACGGCGAAAATAGCTTTAGGATTTATTAACTATATTATTTTTGTAGTTATAGGAACAGTATTTAATTATTTATTTACAAATATAGTTCTTAATAAAGGTAGCTATGATTTAAGTTTACTAAATGAAAAATTAACTGATGGATATTTTGGACGTACTGTACAGCAACAATTAGCAATCACTAATTTAACTAGTTTAGCTGTAATGATTTTCTATATTGCTATGGTAGTTCTTCTATGTGTTGTATTTAAAACACAAATATTATCATTAGTATTAGTAATGATTTCTTTACTTGGTGGTAGTATAATTTCAGGATTAACAACGCTTATCGTTAATAAGTTTGAGTGGGTGAAGTATCATCTATTTAATGTTCCGCTATTTCAAGCATTCTATGAAAGTGAAGATAAGAGATATTTAGTTAAAAATATGTATAAATTTGATAATATAAATGGTTTACTTATAATGTTAGTTGGTTACACAGTACTATTCTTTATAGTTTCATATGTAATTAATTCACGTCGTGATATAACAATCGACTAAAATACTTAATATGTTAGGAGGTAGGTAACAATGAGAAGTTCATTTAAAAAAATAGAGCGTGTTAAAGATATTTTAGATTTAAATGGTAGTATATTAACATATAAATATACCGATGAAGAAATTCGCCTTGACCTTGGTGAAGAACAGTTAAGTAGCATTTTTAGTAGATTTTTAAAAAGAAATCTAGTAAGTATAAAAGAAGGATTACAAGATGGAAAATTAGTAAAATGTCAGAGTGGACTAGGAATCTCTTGTTTATTCATTCCAAGTGATAATGAAGAAGAATTTTATTTAGTAACACCATTTTTAGAGTATTTTGTTCCAACAAAAGTTTTCCAAGAATCACTTGTAAAATATGGAGCAAGTATAAATGAGCTAGTTTGTGATATATACTCATCATTACCAATAACTCCAAGAAAAAAATTTAACTACTTAGTAGAACTTTTAGTTGAAGATGAAAATGTAGATTTCTTAGATGCTATTGTTTTAATAGAAGATTCAAGTGTTAAAAATGTACGAAGAAATACTGCAAGAAAAAGTAACTATTTAAATAGTATTTTAGAAAGTGAAGTTAAATTTAAACGTGAAATTATTGAAGCTGTAATAGATGGAAATATTTCTAAAGTAAATATGTTATTCGATCTTCGTCACAGAAATCATGGTGTTGAAGAAAATCATGTAGAACCAGGTGTTAATGTAAGACGTAGAAAATCTTATAATATGAATGACCTTCTAAGATATTCTTTAGAACAACATAGTTCAGATTACTTAGGAATCGAAGAATTATGGGTAAGAATCAAAAACAAACTTGATAACTATGACTTATCAGAAGATGTAATTAGAAGTTACTGCTTATTAGTTGATAAAAACAAATACAAAGAAAAACAAGCTGTTGTGCGTAACTGTATAGCGTATATTAATGATCGTATAGCTGAGAAAATAAGTTTAGATAATGTTAGTGAGTACTTAGGTGTCAATAAGAGTTATCTATCATCTATTTTTAACAAAGATATGGGAATCAGTATTGTAGATTATATTCATGATAAACGCGTTTCAAATGCATGTTACCTGTTAGCAAATACAGATTTCTCTATCTCAGAAGTAGCAGATTATATTGGATACTTTGACACAAGTTACTTTATTAGAATATTCAAAACTATAATGAAAGTAACGCCACTTAAATATAGAGAATCAGCAGCTAAAATGAAATAATAACATTAAGAATCTCCAGCACATATATCCTGGAGATTTTTATTGATTTAAAGTTAAATAATAGTCTATTTTATATGAAATATATGATATAATATACTTACTTAATTATATTAGGAGATTGATTATGATTTTTGCATTAGATGTAGGGAATACAAATATAGTTTTAGGGGTTTTTGGAGACGATTATAATATGATTCATTCTTGGCGTATTGCGACAGATAATACTAAAACAGAAGATGAGTTATATGTTATTATACGTAATTTTTTTGTAGATAAAAATATTAAATTTGAAGATTTTGATGGAGTAGTTATTTCAAGTGTAGTACCAAAAATGATGTTCGCATTAGAATTATTAAGTAAAAAATATTTTAAAAAAGATCCGATAGTTGTATCAACTGACATCAATACGGGTATAAAAGTACCTGCACCATACAGTAGTAAATTAGGGGCAGACCGTGTTGTAGATATAGTAGGAGCTAAGGTAAGCTCATATCTTCCTGCAATAGTGGTTGATTTTGGAACAGCAACTACATTCGACTGCGTAGATGGTGATATGAATTATAGGGGAGGAATTATTTGCCCTGGGATGAATATAAGTGCAGAAGCACTATACACTCGTGCTGCAAAACTTCCACGTGTAGAGCTAGAAGCTACAAAAACTTCATTAGGTATGGATACTACAACACAAATGCAAGCAGGATTATTCTATGGATTTTTAGGGCAATTTGAAAATATAATCAAGCATTTAAAAGAAGAATTAGATCGAGATTATAAAGTTGTTTTAACAGGTGGACTGTCTAAATTCATAGGAAAATATAGTAAATATGTAGATATAGTAGATGAAGAACTAACATTAAAAGGAATAATAGAATTATATAAAATGAATAAAGAAAAATAGTTTTATTTGTAATAATAATCATAGAAAATAAAGAATTTATTGTTTGCATAACAGACAATAAATTCTTTTTTATGAATGTTGTATAACCTTTCGAATAGACAATTCGAAAAAGACAATGTATAATATTACATCGTAAGAAGTGTAAAAAATTATTATATATATTAATTAATAGATAATTAATTTAGAAAGGATTTTTATTTAGATGAAAGATTATTTAATTAGAGGGCTAGCCTTTAATGATGAGATTAGATTTTTTGTAACAAAAACAACAGATTTAGTAGAAGAAATTAGACAAAGACATAATGCATACCCAACGGCAATAGCTGCAGTAGGTCGTACTGCTACAGTAACAACAATGATGGGAGCTATGCTCAAGAGTGGCGATAGAATAGATGTAGCTGTTCGTGGAGATGGTCCTGTTGGCACAATTTACGCTTCATCAGATGAAATGGGTGAAACAACAGCATATGCTAAAAATATGCAAGTTCATATTCCAAGTAATTCTCAAGGTAAGTTAGATGTAAAAGGTGTAGTAGGTGGAGGAAATATTACAGTAGTTAGAGATTTAGGTCTTAATGAAAAATATACAACAACATCACCAATAGTTTCCGGAGAAATAGCTGAAGACTTTACTTATTATTTTGCAGCTAGTGAACAAGTTCCATCTGCGGTATCGCTAGGAGTTTTAGTAGATACCGATAATTCAGTTATTGCAGCAGGAGGATTTGTATTACAAGTATTACCTAATGCAACTGATGAAACAATAACAAAAATAGAAAAAGCGATAGGTAATATTAAACCAATTTCTACGCTTATTCACGAAGGAAAAACTCCGGAAGAAATAGCTAATATCTTATTCGGAGGAGAAGAAAATTATAGAATATTACGAACTAATGATGTAGTATTCAAATGTACATGTTCAAAAGAACGTTATGCAGATGCTTTAGTTACTTTAGGAAGAGAAGAATTAGAAGATTTAGCTAAACAAGAAACAACAGAATTAGTTTGTGCATTTTGTAAAGAGAAATATCAGTTTTCTCAAGAAGAAATTACTGATTTATTAGAAAATTTAAAATAAAATTTAGAATACGGAGCCTTAATGAATAACATTTCTTGGGGCTCTTGAATTTTCACTGAAAGTTTGGTATTATTAATAAAATTAACTAAATTTATCCGAGGAGAAGCTATGAAACTGTTAAGAGAAATGGTCGTTACAGATGGAAAAGTGTATGACAATAACGTGTTAAAAGTTGACTCATTTTTAAATCATCAAATAGATGCAACATTGATGCTAGAAATGGCGAAGTCTTTTTATGAGTATTTTAAAGATGAAAAAATTACAAAAATATTAACAATAGAAGCTAGTGGAATTGCACCAGCAATAATGGTCGCTAATCTGTTTAAAGTGCCCATGGTTTTTGCGAAAAAAAGTAAGCCATCAACATTAAAAGATAATGCAGTGTATACTGCTCAGGTACATAGTTATACTAAAAATATAACTAATACAATAGTAGTTTCAGAAAAATTTATAAATGAAGAAGACAGAGTTCTTGTTATCGATGATTTCTTAGCCAATGGACAAGCAGTGTTAGGTCTTATGGAAATAGTAAATCAAGCTAAAGCAACTACTGTAGGGGTAGGGATATTAGTTGAGAAAAGTTTCCAAGATGGTAGAAAATTAATAGAAGACAAGAAAGTTAATATTTGTTCATTATGTAGAATAGCTTCACTAGAGAACAATGAGGTTAAATTTAATATAGCTGATGATGAAAAATAGAAAGGATAGAAATAAGATGTGGGAAAATAAATTTCAAAAAGAAGGTTTAACATTTGATGATGTGCTTTTAGTACCAGCTAAAAGTGATATATTGCCAAAAAAAGTAGATTTAAAAGTTAGCTTAACAGAAAAACTTAACTTATCAATTCCGGTTATTTCTGCTGCTATGGATACAGTTACAGAACACAAAATGGCTATAGCGATGGCGAGAGAAGGTGGATTAGGGGTAATTCACAAAAACATGACTATCGAAGAACAAGCAGAACAAGTAAGAAAAGTTAAACGTTCAGAAAGTGGCGTTATCACTGATCCTTTCTTCTTAACTCCAGATAGTAAAGTGTATGAAGCAGAAGAATTAATGCAACAATATAGAATTTCAGGTGTACCTATCGTAAATAATCATGAAGATATGAAAGTAATGGGTATTATTACTAACCGTGATATGCGCTTCTTAACAGATTTTGATATTAAAATCAATGATGTTATGACAAAAGAACATTTAATCACAGCACCAGCAAATACTACATTAGAAGAAGCTAGTGTAATTTTACGTGGGCACAAAATCGAAAAATTAATCTTAACAGATGAAGAAGGTAAATTAACTGGATTAATAACTATTAAAGATATTGAAAAATTAGCTAAATACCCTAACTCTGCAAAAGATAGTAAAGGTAGATTATTAGTTGCAGCTTCTGTAGGTGTTACTAATGATATTGTAGATAGAGTAGATGCTTTAGTAGAAGCAGGAGTAGATGCAATAGTAGTAGATACTGCTCATGGTCACTCAAAAGGTGTGTTAGATGCAGTTAAATCATTAAGAACTAACTATCAAGAACTAGATATTATTGCAGGTAATGTAGCAACAGCTGAAGCAGCACGCGATCTATTTGAAGCTGGAGCAGATGTAGTAAAAGTAGGTATTGGACCAGGGTCAATCTGTACTACACGTGTAGTAGCAGGAGTAGGAGTTCCTCAAGTAACAGCTATTTATGACTGTGCGACTGTAGCTCGTGAATTAGGAAAAACTATTATTGCTGACGGTGGAATTAAATATACTGGTGATGTAGTAAAAGCTATTGCCGCAGGAGGTCATGCAGTAATGCTAGGATCTATGCTTGCAGGTTGTGAAGAATCTCCAGGTGAACTAGAAATTTTCCAAGGTAGAACATTTAAAACATATAGAGGTATGGGATCATTATCAGCAATGGAAAAAGGTTCAAAAGACCGTTATTTCCAAGAGGATGGTAAGAAATTAGTTCCAGAAGGTATCGAAGGCCGTACACCATATAAAGGTGCAGCATCAGAAACAATCTATCAGATTATTGGTGGATTACGTGCTGGAATGGGGTATACAGGCTCTCATAATTTAGATGAATTGCGTGAAGAGGCTCAGTTTGTTCGTATGACTGGAGCAGGGCTTGTTGAATCTCACCCACATGATGTTCAAATCACAAAAGAAAGTCCAAACTATTCTAGATAATATAACTATATAAGCAAAGTGAGATAATGTTATTTTATATATCGTTATCTCACTTTTTTAAAAAAAGGAGGGAAAATTTATGGAGTATGTCTTACCTTACATAATTTCATATATACTATTTTCAATTTTATTAATGTTTGTTTATAAAATAATAGGGATAAATAGTATTTTGGCATTTATGCCATTATATAGTATGTATATAGTATTGAAATTCTTTAAAGGAAGGATTTACTGCAGAAATTGGGGAATGTTTTATGTAATTGGAATTATTCTAGTTATACCTGTAATATATATAATAGTTGGTATTATTACTGAATATAAAAAAAATTATAGTGCAGCCTACAATGCTAATCCTTAGGCAGGTTTTGGAGAGTTAGTGATGGGAATATTTTTTATGTTTTTCTTTATACAACTTATTTTAATAATTGGGAATATCATGGTGTATGTACCACTAATTAAAAATAAAGTAGGGGTATGTGTACTATTTATAGTTTGGAATATATATTACCTTTTTAAATTTGTTATTTTTATAAGTATTAATTCATTTATGAGAAATAATCCAGATGAATTTATAGTGTTTTATATTATAATGATTATAAGTTGTATGATAAATATATTTTTTATATTTTATATCGCAAATTTATATAAAAAATTACAGTTAGAAAATAAAACAATAGTTTCTGAAATAGATTACGATAAATATCCTAGACCTGAAATTAAAAGAATAATAAGAAGTAGAAAGTATAATTTATTTGAGAATTAACTTTTAAGCAAAAAAATATAGAGTAGAGTTTATCTTGATATGTACCCAAAATTCTGGACACATATATATTTAGTTTAAACTTATGGATG
>CAUUEM010000038.1:0-9250 GCA_963544045.1 uncultured Gemella sp.
TTGTATGTTTCTATAAACACTTCTTAAGATGGGGATTCTGGAAAAAATCAATGCCGCCATATAAACATGCATTTTGTGATTATTGTATGAATAATCAGGATCCAGAGGATAAAGAAAGAGAATTTGCTAAACTTGTACCTGAATCAGGGTTTACATATTTTCAAATGGCACTACCATTTTTAGATAAACAAAAAGGTGCTTATGTTGATTTTGATAAAATTAAAGAACCTGTGTTAGTTATAACAGGAACAGATGATAAAATGGTAAATCCTAATATCGCAAAAGCAACTGCTAAAAAATATAAAAATTCTAAATTAGAAATAATACAAGGTTCAGACCATATGTATGAAGCACCAAAATTTAGAAATGTTACAGTAAGTGTAATTAACAAGTGGTTAGAAGAAAATAACTTAAAATAATAATTGGTTATTATTAATGTTTAGAAATAATAAAAAATAGAATATTTTCAAAAAAATATTTTGTAGCTATAAAATGAACAACTGTACATAAGGAACCGTTTTCTCGTTTTCTTGGTGGGAAAATTTTTCAAAAAAAGTATTGACACAATAAAAGATAAATGATATCATTTACTCAAGTTAATAGTTACCAATATTTGAATAAGTAACATATAAAAACTTTTACAGAGAGTGTGAATAGGTGAAAGCACACATTGCAGATTATATGTGAAAATGGTTTGAATGGTAAAAAAAGTGAGTTTTAGTTTAATCCGAGCTTTTTTCGTAAGCGTTACGTTACAAACGCACATTATTTTAAGATATATTCTAGACCCGTATCTTTAAAGTAGTGATTGAGTTCGTATATTTACGAAAAGTAAGGTGGTACCGTGAAATTGATTTCGCCCTTATTCTCTTAGGAGAGTAGGGGTGTTTTTTATTTCCAAAACTTACTAAATATAACAAAAAAATAAAATAATTTAAAAGGAGAAAACTCAAATGAAAAAACTACTACTATTAGTAACAAGTTTCGTACTTGGATTTGTTTTAATTGGATGTTCGTCATCATCTAAAGAAGAAAAGAAAGGGATTGATGTAGAAAAATTAGATCCAAACAATCCTGTAACAGTAAAAATTGGTGCAACTAACGTACCTCACGCAGTATTATTAGAGCACGTGGCACCACAACTAGAAAAAGAAGGTATTAAATTAGATATCGTTACTTATCAAGATTACTACATTCCTAACAAAACGTTAAATGAAAAAGAAATCGACATCAACTACTTCCAACACGTACCATTCCTAAAAAATGCAATTAAAGAAAATGGATACAAAATTGAAGATGCTGGTGCTGTTCACTTAGAACCAATTGGTTTATACTCTAAACGTGTTAAAGATGTAGCTGACCTTAAAGACGGAGCTAAAGTTTACGTAAGTAACAACAAAGCTGAATGGGGACGTGTAATCAAATTATTAGCATCTAAAGGTTTAGTAAAAGTTAAAGATGGTGTTGATCCAGTAACTGCTACTTTTGATGATATCGCTGAAAACCCTAAACACTTACAATTCAGCTATGAAAATGATCCAGCTTTAATGACTAAATACTATGAAAATGATGAAGCTGATTTAATTTCTATCAATGCTAACTTCGCTGTTGATAACGGATTAAACGCTGCTAAAGATCCAATCTTAGTAGAAGCTGCAACTTCAGATAACCCATACGGAAACATCCTTGTTGTTCGTGAAGGGGACAAAGATAAAGTTGTTGTTAAGAAAATTCTAGAAGCACTAAGATCAGATGATACTAAGAAATTCATGCAAGAAAAATGGAACGGAGCAGTATTACCTGTAAAATAGTATAATCACAACTTAAAATTAAAAAGAAACAACTCAAATATTAATTATTTGGGTTGTTTTTTTATATGAAAAAATATGGTAAAATAATATAAGGGATATTAATTAGGGAGAATTATTATGGAAAGTTATATTTTTAAACCTTTTATACTTATAGTAAGTTTAATTTTATCAAGCTCAATTAAGTGTTTAGTTGATACTGAAAATAAGCTTGACTATTTATCTAAACGTAGCAGCTGTGAAAGTTGCAAAAAGCAGCTAAAACCTTTTGATTTAATACCTATTTTTAGTTTTTTATTTAAACGAGGACGCTGTAGTTATTGCGGTTCTAGAATTCCATTTGATATATTTTTATACGAATTTTTTACAGCTAGTATAATTATTTTATATTTTGTTTTTAAAGATAATTTTGTCTTTGTAACGTTACTTCATGCTTATATTTTAATTTTATTAATTTATATTTCTATAGAAGATATAAAATATTTACAAATACTAGATGAATTATTTTTTCTTCTATTACTATTGAATATTGTTCTCCTAATTAACAACTTTTACTTTTTTGATATTTTTAATTTTTTATTTCTTATTTTACTTTTTCATATACTATATTATCTATCAAAGGGTGGTTTAGGTTATGGCGATATAAAAGTATATTGTGTTTTAGCCATAAACTTAAATATTTTTGAAGGAATATATTTATTAGCATTTACATTTGTTTATGCTGGATTTTTTGCACTTTCATTATTGATTTTAAAAAAAGTTAAAAAGGGAACTAAAATACCGTTAGTACCATTTATTACACTTAGTTATTTAACAATTATATTAATAAGGGAGGGATTGTTATGGTAAGTGGTTATACAATAAAGGAGTTTTGTGAAGATGATCGTCCTCGAGAAAAATTTAGAAAATTCGGGGCAACAGCACTTAGTGATAAAGAAATTTTAGCTATTTTGCTTAGAACGGGAATTAAGAATCAAAATGTAATTGAATTGGCAGATAGTATTTTAAAAGATGTAGGAGGAATAACCAAACTTAGAGATGTAACTTTTGATGAGCTAACTAAACACAAAGGAATAGGAACGGAAAAAGCAATTCATATACTAGCGAATATTGAATTTGCAAGAAGAATATACGCTACTAATGTGTTAGATGTAAAATGTTCTAGTCCAGAATCAATTGCTAGATATTTAAAATCATCGGTGGAAAATCTAACACAAGAAGTATTTATAGTTTTGGATATAAATACTAAAGGTAAGATTATTCAACAGCGTGAGGTATTTAAAGGTAGTTTGTCTACATCTATTGTTCATTCAAGAGAAGTATTTAAAATGGCTATTAAAAATAGTGCAGCAAGTATAGTATGTATCCATAATCATCCTAGTGGAGATGCAACACCTTCAGTTGAAGATATAAGAACAACGATTAACTTAATGGAAGTGGGAGATATTATAGGGATAGAGATGCTAGATCATATAATTATAGCTAAAGAAGGATATGTTAGTATTAGACGCTTTTTAAACTATTTAGCTAGTGAAAATATTGACTATAGAAATGAAGAAATCACAAGTGAACAGCTTCGTTATATACTGAAAAAGTATAAGGTGAAAAATAGTTTTTAAAAATATGAGTTTAGAATTTCATAATAATTCCTGTAACTTTTTGATATTATTAGTAAAGAAATCAATGACTATGATATAATTTACTAAAAGGAGGGAGCTACATGGTAAAACTATTAACAGTGAAAGATTTAGCATATAAATATAAAAATTCTAGTGACTACGCAATTAAAAATATTTCTTTTTCTGCGGAAAAAGGAGATATGATTGCACTTATAGGTAAAAGTGGGTCAGGTAAAACTACGATAATTAATTCTACATTAGGATTGTTTTCAAATATTGAAGGAGAGGTATCTTTCGGTGAGGGAGTGTCTGTTCGAGATGTGGACTACTGTATGCAAAATCAATCAGTAGATTGGTACTTGAATGTATACGATAATATTTATATGGGGGTATTATATTCTCAAAATACTCTTAGCAAGAAAAGTGTAGATGATATTATTGCGGTTTTAGGTTTAAAAGGTAAGGAGAAATCTGACCTAACAGAATTATCTGGAGGACAATTGCAGAGAGTGCAAATAGCAAGAAGTCTAGTGTCTAATTCAAAAATATTATTTTTAGATGAACCTACTACAGGATTAGATGTAGTATTATCAAAAAATATATTAGAATACATAAAAAATAACAATAAAGAACATGCTGTATTTATATCTTCTCATGATTTAGATCTTATAGAAAAGTATTGTAATAAGATAATTTATATAAACGACGGGGAATGTTTATACTTTGGGGAAATGAGCACTTTCTTAAGAGAATATAATAAAGAAATAGTATACAATATTTCTTACAATGGTGAATTAAGTAAAGATATAGTAGATAAATATAAAGATACTATTACAATCGTTGATGATAAAAATTTAAAAATTTTCTTGGAAAAAGAAGAGGAAATTTCGAATGTATTAAAATTATTATTGGCAGAAAATATTACAATAGGAAATCTACAGAAAGAAGAGATTACCTTGAAGAGAATATTGGAATTGGAGGAGTAATTATATGAAAAATGTTATGAAGAATTTTTGGGCAACATCGTATATTGAATATAAGGCTATTGAAAATAATAAGCATATTATATATACTCAGCTTATGGTTCCAATTTTGTACTTTGTATTCTTTGGATTTGGAATAGGTAACTCTTTTTCAAGTTTAGTTTTTAAAGGAGAAAATGTTAGCTATATAGAATATATTTTCGTTGGAATAATTGGAGTAATACTAAATTCTCAGATGAACCAGTCGGTTTATAGGGTGAATTTAGATAAAAAATGGGGACTTCTAGCGTATAAAAGAATAAAAGGAACATCAGCTATTTCTTATTTCTTAGGGAAATTAGTATTTCCATTAGGAATCACAATAGTGCAAGTATTACTAATTTACTTTTTATCGTTCTTTTTAGGAATAAAAATACAGATAGTTCCTTTCTTAAAAGTATTAATTATCGTAATTATTAGTTTAGTGTTTTGGTTTTCTCTTGGAGTTATTATTTCATTAGGGACTGTATCATATAGAACCAGAGATCTTATCTTAGGAACATTATTACTACCGATAATTTTTGCTGCACCGACTTTCTATAGTTTAGACAATTCTAAGGTGCTATATTATATATCAAAACTTAATCCATTAACTTACCAATTAACGAGTATGAGAACTGTAATTTTTGATATGAAACTTGATTTTAATACTTATGTTACAATATTCTTAAGTCTAATAATGTTTGTTTTAGCGATAAGCGTGATAATAAGATCAGAATTATTAGGTGATGAAAGATAAAATAGTATTTTTTAAAATGTCCATCGCAGAAAATTTTGTGGTGGATATATTTTTTGTTTTTATCATAGATATTTAGAAACAAAGATGTGTAATAATAACTATTGTAGCTTTCTGGTATTATTGGAATAACAGCAAGAAGACATGATATAATATAGTAAAGAAGAGAGTATAAAAGGGTAGTAGTTTAAATAAAAATGAAAAAAAATGAAAAGGTAGGGAAAAAGATATGAGTAGAAAAAACTTTCTAATATTAACGGTAATAGAAACTTTATTAATTACAGTTACATTTATTCTAGAATCAGTATTTAATAATAAACTATGGTATATTGCGGGTATAATAATAATGATTTTTATATTTCTTCATACTTCTTATCTATTGATAGTTAAAAAGAGCATAAATCTTTTAGCTGGAATGACAGAGGAAGAAGCAATAGAAATAAGAAAAGACCCAGATAAATTAAAAAAACATGAAAAAATTGCCCAAGCAATAGGGATTGTAATCTTTTTAAGTATTTTTTTCTTCATATATCTAATTTACGACATACTGGGATAATTATATTAAATATGTGTAAAACTAACTTAAAGATTCTATATAAAATAGAATGCTTTGTGTTAGTTTTTTTATTATGGAATAATAATTAAAATTTTGATATAATGTTGAGAATGTATAGTCAAGAAATAATTAAATACTCTTGTATAATTAGATATATGGAAGGATACTTTATATGTATAAATTAATAGTTACAGAAATAACAACGTAAAATAGAATACAATTAAACATTGTAAAAATCTTTATATTAAGGGATTTGAATGGGATTTGTTGTTGAAAAGAGCAGGTAGAAATATTTTGGGTACAGTATGTGATTTGAGTATTCTTCATAGAAAATTTTAATCGTTTAAAAGTTTAGTAATCGAATGTAGTAAGACCAATTTATAATAATATAATCAAACCAGTATATAATAAAGTAGTCAAACCTTTTGTGGAGCCTATTTATAATAAAGTTATTAAGCCAGCAAGTAATTGGATATCAGGTAAATATAATAAAGCAAAAAAACTGGATAAAAAAATGGTTTTAAGAAAGGAAATGAGCAAAATGATAAAAAAAATTATAAAAGTGATATTGGCGTTAGCAACAATTTGGTTTATAGGGGATACAAATTTAAAAGGTAAATCAGTGTATTATGCAAAACATTCACCAAGTAGTAATACTAGGGATTTAGAAATAATGATGTTGGTAGAAAATATACGGGCAAGTGCTGATCGTGAAGGGTTTAGTTATAGACTTGATGGAGATAAAACTATACAAAATACTACAAAAAATGTATATCTATCATATGGATACAGTGTAAATGACGCTAACTATGAATATGCATATATGTATGAGGATGGACTAGATTATTATTTTGATAATTTTTTAAAATTGAAAGGTATATATAATTCTAAAGAAGCTCGTTATTATGAAGATATATCAACAGTAGATGAAAATAAAATAAAAGAAGAAATATATGAGAATTTCAAACCTATATTAAAAGAATTAGAAGAAGAGAAGCCATTTATTAATTTGCAGTGGATTTTCAACTGGGTATACAGGGATAGAATAAAATAGATATTATATAAAAGAACAAAATTAATCTATCGTAGTTTTTTTAGTCTACGGTAGGTCTTTTTTTGTTTTACAGGTTAAAAATCAGCTAATTTCTTTTGCCTGTGATTTGTAGGGATAGTGGATAAATTTTCAAGTTTGGTTCTTAGACTATATCCAACTATCCTATATCTACTAGGAGGGATAAACTATGAATCACAGTAAAAAAGAAGAAATTAATCAACTTTGAAAAAATGGATTAGGCTATAAACGTATTTCAGTTATTATTGGAGTACCACTGAATAATGTGAAGTCTTATTGTAGATGGCAGAATGTGAATAAAGAAGTAAGTACAAATAGTGATGTGTGTTTATTATGTCAAGCTGCACTTATCCAAATAAAAGGAAAGAAACCTAAAAAGTTTTGTAGTGACACTTGCCAAATGAAACTGAAAAATATAAGGTGAAAAATAGTTTTTAAAATACTAAAAATGTAAATTAGAGAGTTCAAAGATAGCTTGGTGATAACAATAATGACTATTGTAGCTTTCTGGTATTATTGGAATAACAGCAAGAAAACATGATATAATATAGTAAAGAAGAGAGTACAAAAGGGTAGCAGTTTAAATAAAAGTGAATAAATTATGAAAAGGTAGGGATAAAGATATGAGTAGAAAAAATTTTCTAATATTAACGGTAATAGAAACTTTATTAATTACAGTGACATTTATTCTAGAATCAGTATTTAATAATAAACTATGGTATATTGCGGGTATAATAATAATGATTTTTATATTTCTTCATACTTCTTATCTATTGATAGTTAAAAAGAGCATAAATCTTTTAGCTGGAATGACAGAGGAAGAAGCAATAGAAATAAGAAAAGACCCAGATAAATTAAAAAAACATGAAAAAATTGCCCAAGCAATAGGGATTGTATTCTTATTAAGTATTTCTTTCTTAATATATCTAATTTACGACATACTGGGATAATTATATTAAGTATGTATTAAACTAACTTAAAGATTCTATATAAAATAGAATGCTTTGGGTTAGTTTTTTATTCAAAATAACAATTGATAAAAAAATCAGAATAATATTCAGAAAATATTGACTTTTTAAAAAGTGTAAGATAATATAGTCTATATACTTTAAAAAAGTAGAATATATTTTATTATGGTACAAAAAATAAATAAAATTTATTTGGGGGTGAACGCTATAGAATTTAATGTCAAATTAGCAAGAAGTTTATATCTATGTTTGAATCTAATATTGAGCGTTCTATATTCCTATATAACAGTAAAATTTATATCTGTGTATAATTTTCCTATATACATTATTTTGTTTATCACTACTTTAATAGAGTTTTTTATTTTATTAGACACTAGTTATTTTAAAATAATAACAGGTATAAAGACAAAATATCTTTATTATATGTTAATTGTTTTCTCTATAGTAATGTTTATTTTTAAAAGTAATATTAATATAACTTATGTACTTATATTTTATTTTGTTTATTATTTATTAATCACAATAGTGCTTCTTAATTATAATTTATTTGTAATAGAGGAGAGTAAGTCTATCAAAGCTGGTGTGACAGATATATCTATATATAGTAATTTATCTAAATTGCTAGGGTTTTCTTTAGGAAGTTATATATATAAGGTAAATATCGAGGAATATTTAATTGTATTTATAATTGTGTTTATTTTATTTTCAAGTTTAAAAATAAATAATTTTAAAAATAAAACTGAGAAAAATTCTGAAAGATTAGTTTTTAATGATTTAAAAAGAAAATATATTATTGTTAATACAGCATTATTATCAGGAGCAGCAGTGTTTTTTATACCAATGTTTATAAAACAATTGGCTGCTAGAAATTTAATACAATATTCTAGTATTGTATTCTTTATCCCAGGACTAACAGTAGTTTTATTTTTAATACTTACTAAGAAATATGAGATAAATTTAAACAATATACTTATATCTTACATAATTTTGGATATGGTATTCTTTATATTTGTTATATGTAAGGTATTTTTACCATTACAAGTGGTATTATTATCTTTAATAGTGGCGCTAGGCGTATCGATCAGTATAAAATTAAGGACTAATTTTATAAAAATTAATAATAAAGAATATAGAAAAAGTATATTACAAATCTTTAGAATAAGTGCACCGTTATTTACTATCGTTTTAAGTTTAATAGGATTGTACTTAGAAAATATTGCTTATTATATTTTGTTAATAAATATATTGTCAGCCGGTCATGTATTATGGGTAAATGTAAGAAAAAATAAAGTGATTTTATAAGATTAGACTCTATAGAGAAAACATAGGTAAAGAATTAAAGTAGATGAGGTGGGATGAATATGATAAAAAATATTTTAGAAGTCATAACATTAAATAAATTAAAATTGAGTACTATGTTTATTTTAACATTGATAGTTTCTATAGGAACTGTTTATGTCGTGTATGCT
>CAUUEM010000039.1:0-9166 GCA_963544045.1 uncultured Gemella sp.
ATTTCTTTAATCATTTTACCTTGTTTACCAATAATCATACCTTTTTGAGATTTTCTCTCCACAACAATGGTAGCAATAATGTTCTTTTTCTTACCCTCTTGTTTCTCAATTTTATCAATAACAACTGCAATAGAATGAGGAATTTCTTGATCTGTTAATTGTAATACTTTTTCTCTTATAAACTCTGAAATTACAAAGTATTCTGGAGAATCTGTAATTACATCATCTGGATACATTTTAAAACTAGGTTGTAAGTATTTTTTTGTAGTACTTAGTAGATTATCAACATTAATTGATTTTAGAGCTGAAATAGGAACTATTTCAACAAAATCATATAATTCATTATAAAATGTAATAATTTCTAATAATTTTTCTGGAGTTATTAAATCAATTTTATTAATTAATAAAAAAGTAGGAACTTTAAGTTCTTTTACAATATTGATTAAATGTTGATCCCCAGGACCAAATTTTTCACTAGCATTAATAATTAAATATACAATTTCTGATTCTTGAATAGCACTACTTGCTAACTTCATCATATAATCACCTAATTTATGTTTAGGTTTATGAATACCAGGAGTATCTATAAATACGATTTGTGAATCAGAATCTGTATAGACACCATTTATTATATTTCTAGTTGTTTGGGGTTTATCAGACATAATTGCAATTTTTTGCTTAAGAATATTATTTAATAATGTTGATTTTCCAGCATTCGGACGCCCAATAATAGTAACAAAACCTGTTTTTATTTGTTCATCAAACATAATTATCTCCTTAATCCAAATTCTTCTAGAATTTTATCTTGTTTTTCAAACATTTCTTTCTCATCTTCTGGTGTCATATGGTCATAACCTAATAGATGTAGAAAGCCATGAACGGCTAAAAATCCAATTTCTCTATCGAAACTGTGATTATAGTCTTCAGCTTGTTCCTTAGCTATATCTACACAGATTATAACATCACCAATTGAATTAATTTCGTCTTCTAAACCGATAATACTAATTTCAGATTCAACCTCATCGTTAAGGGCAAATGAAATTACATCGGTTGGAACATTTTTACCACGATAATTTTTATTTATTTCTTGAATTTCTTCTTTATTCACAAATGATAAAGACATTTCAGTAATATCCGTATTTACATTTTCATGTTTTGCTGCAGATTCTAACAGTTTCAATAACATATTTTTTGTACTGTCTTGTACTAAATTATCATCGTCAATAATGTCTACAAAAGTCATAACTTTCTCCTTTAATTTTTTAAAGATGTTAAGGGATAGTTTAAAGATAATAAATATAAATTAATCTAAAAACTCTCCCCTATTAATTAATTTAATGAACTAAAATTTTGTTGTCTTAATGCTTCATAAATTATCAATGCAGCAGTATTAGAAAGATTCAATGAACGAACCTTATCAGACATAGGTATTCTTAAACATTGATTATTGTACTTTTCTCTAAATTCTTTAGGTAAACCTTTAGTTTCGCGTCCAAAAATGAAATAAATTTCTTCATCATTTTTATTTGAAAAATCATAATCTGAATAGTTTTTTTCACCAAATTTTGTAATTAAGTAATAATGTTTATCTTCAGTATTTTCTAAAAATTCTTCAAAACTATCCCAAACAACTAAATCAAGATCTTTCCAATAGTCTAAACCGGCTCTTTTAACTTGCTTATCATCAATTGAGAACCCCAATGGTCTTATAAGATGTAATCTTGTGTTTGTACCAACACAAGTTCGTGCAATATTACCAGTATTTGCAGGAATTTCAGGTTGATATAAAACTATATTATTCATATTAATTAGAATGGAAGTTTGCCACCAAACATTCTTCCAAGTCCCTTTCTCTTAGATTTATCATTCATTAAACCACCGAACTGTTTCATCATTTTACGCATTTCTTCAAATTGTTTAATAAGTTTGTGAACTTCACTTATTGGACGTCCACTACCTTGAGCAATACGTTTACGACGCGGAACATTAATGATATCAGGATTTTGTCTTTCTTCAATTGTCATTGATTTTATAATAGCTTCAATATATACGAATTGCTTTTCATCAACAGCATCAAGATTCATATTTTTCATTTTTCCCATACCTGGAATCATACCCAAGATATCTTTAATACTACCTAATTTTTTTACTTGTTCTAATTGTGATAAGAAGTCTTCAAAAGTAAAACTTTGTGTTAAGATTTTCTCTTGCATTTTTTTTGCTTCATCTTCATCAATTGAAGCTTGAGCTTTTTCTATTAGTGTAAGTACATCTCCCATTCCAAGAATTCTAGATGCCATACGTTCTGGGTGGAATAATTCTAAATCATTCATTTTTTCACCCATACCTACTAATTTAATTGGTTTTCCAGTTATAGATTTAATTGATAATGCAGCCCCACCACGTGTATCACCATCTAATTTAGTTAATACTAAACCAGTGATGTCTAATTGCTCATCAAAAGATGTGGCTATATTTACAGCTTCTTGACCTATCATTGCATCAACTACAAGTAAAATCTCATCAGGATTTGATACTGATTTTATGTCTTTAAGTTCATCCATTAGTAACTCATCAATATGTAAACGACCTGCTGTATCTATAATTACATAATTATAATAGTTTTCTTTAGCAAATTCTAAACCTTCTTTTACGATATCAGCAGGATCTTTATCGACAAAGAAAACTTCAATGTCCAATTGTTTTCCTAAAGTTTTTAACTGTTGAACTGCTGCTGGACGATATACGTCTGCTGCAATTAGAAGCGGTTTTTTCTTCATTGTTTTTTTAGCTTTTAAAGCAAGCTTACCAGCTGTAGTAGTTTTACCTGCCCCTTGCAATCCAACCATCATTACTGTTGTAATTTTTCCACCTTGATTTAGTTCTACGTTTGTACCACCTAATAGTTCAACTAATTCTTCATTGACAATTTTTACAATTTGTTGTGCAGGGGTAAGAGATTTCATTACCTCTGTTCCAACAGCACGTTCACTAATTTTTTTTACAAATTCTTTAACAACTTTAAAGTTAACATCGGCTTCTAATAGTGCTAAACGAACTTCTCTCATCATTTCTTTTACATCAGATTCAGATACTTTACCTTTACCTGTTAGCTTTGCAATTGTATTTTGTAATCTTTCTGATAAATTTTCAAATGCCATACAACACTCTCCTAATTTTCTAGTTTTATTAATTGATCGACGTAAGAAAGTATTCCTTCGTCACTAGTACTTTTTCTTAACTCATTTAACAAGAATAATCTCTCATTATTCAATTTTATTAAGTTTAATTTCTCCTCATACTGCTCTAATTCAGTAATTGTTCTTTTTATATTATTAGAAACAGCTTGTTTTGAAATATCATAATTCTCTGAAATTTCTGTTAGTGAAAAATCATTGAAATAGTAATCATTTAGATATTGTTTTTGTTTTTCACTTAATAATTCAGAATAAAAATCGTAGAGTTGTGAAATTTTAATAACTTGTTCTATTTCCACAATTTTCCTCCAATTTAAAATATAAATCTACATCCTTATATTATACGATAAAACCTTACTTTTTTCAATCTTTTGCCCCTTAATATGTCCGGTTTAATAGCCTTACAGAAGAAATTAATAAGTAAAAAAAGATAAATTATTTGCTAATTATAATTTATCTTTTCTCGTAATTTTTTTAAATATAATCTAATGCAGAATTGTCAATTGAAATAGAAATTTTTTCAGTTGTAAAACTCTCTGAAAAGTAGTTATTTATATATTTTAATAATAAGTGTAGTTTGTTATATTCAGTATCTTGGTATTTAATGATAATGTTAAATTTATATTCGTTGTTAACTTTATAAAACATACTTTTATTCGGACCTAAAATATCTAATGTATTATGTTTTTCATTTAAGAAATTATATATAGTTTTTGCAGCAAATTCTGTTTTTTGTTCATTATTCCCTTTTATAGTAATGAAGGATATCTTACAAAAAGGTGGATAATCTAATAATTTTCTACGATTCAATTCATATTTATAAAAATTTACATAATCGTGATTAATTGAATAATCTATAATATTACTTTCAATATTAGTTTGGAATATTACCTCACCAGTTTTATTACTTCGTCCTGCCCTTCCAGCTGTTTGAACTAATAATTGGAATAGTTTTTCATTTGCTTTAAAACTAGGTATTGAAATTAGACTATCTATTGATAGCACACCAACAAGTGTAATATTTGGAAAATCAAGCCCTTTTGAAATCATTTGTGTACCTAAGAGTATATCTGATTTTTTATTTTTAAAATCAGTTAATAATTTTTCGTATGCTCCCTTTTTGTTAGTTGTATCGGAATCCATTCGTGTAATACGTATTCCAGGAATATGCTCTAAAAGATATTCTTCAACACGTTGTATTCCATAATTACCAGATACTAATTCAGGCTTATTGCAGCATTTCTTTATATTAGAAACATATTTTTTATAACCACATAAGTGACAACGTAGAGAGTTGTCATGTTTGTGATAGTTTAAACTAATATCACAATTCTCACATTTATATATATGACCACAAGAAAAACATCTTATAAAATTAGTATAACCTCTCTTATTCATCAGTAGAAGAACCTGTTCATTTCTTGAAACTTTCTCTTTTATTTTATTTAATAATTCATTTGAAATAACTTGGTTTTTATTATCTACATGTGAAATAGAAATTTTAGGTAAATTATTGTTATATCTTTGTGTTAAAGTTAGCAAATTATTGCTATTATTGTTTTTAAAATAATAATATAAATCTATAGTAGGCGTTGCACTAGCATAAAGAACAGTACATTTATTATATATTCCACGTTTTTTTGCGATATCTTTTGTGTCGTAACGTGGAGATTCTGTTTGTTTATAACTATTCTCATGTTCTTCATCAATAATAATTAACCCTAAGTTTTCAAAAGGAGCAAAAACTGCAGATCTAGTACCTAAACAAATATTAACTTTGCCATCTTTAATTTTTTTCCATTCATGATACTTATCTTTAGGTGATAATCTAGAATGAATTACTGATATATTATTACCAAAAATATTTCTAAATTTTTTTTCAATTTGAGGAGTAAGAATTATCTCAGGAACAAGGACTATTGAATTTTTATTTGATTTTAAAGCCTCTTCTACAAGTCTTATATATATTTCTGTTTTTCCTGAACCTGTAACACCGTGTAGTAAATATTCATTAAAATTATTTTTGTTAAAGTCTTTTAAAATATGATTAAGAACTCCTTGTTGTTTTTCATTTAGTTGTACATTATTTGATAAGATTTTATTATCATAATTAGTTTCAATTTCTTCTTCTAATAGTTTAATTGAATTATTCTCTATGAGTTTTTTTACAACACTATCCCCAATAGATAATACTTCTTTAACTAAAGATTTCTTAATTTTTTTATTCTTTACTAAATAATTAATTAAAGTTGTTTGTTTTTTAGTGAATTTCTTTTCTTTGTAGTCATTCAGGATGATATAAGTTTCGGTATCTTCTTTTATTTCTTTATTTTTACTAATAAGTTTTATAGCCTTTAATGAAATTAATTGACCTATTTGTTCTTTAGTGAATATTTTTTCAAATTTTTTCTTTTCAATTAGTTTATTGTTATTAAAATACTTAGCATAATCAATTAATAATGTTGTATTTGGATCTAATAATTCATAATACTCAATATACTTATTTTTAAATATTGTTGGAATAATTGTTTCAATAGCTTGTATTCTTGTACAAAATAATTCCTCTGACATTACTTTGGAAAGTAAAATCATTTCTTTAGTAAGAACAGGGAAATCATCTTTTACTTTTTTTATATATTTAAAATTAGAAATATCTGTTTTTCCTTCATATTTTTCAAAAGTATCAATTACATAGCCTTGAACAATTCTCATACCGAATGGTACTTCTACCCTAAAGCCTATAATATTTTTATTTTTTAATTCATTTGGAATTTTATAATAGAAACTTCTATTAACGTTATAGTTACTTATATCAGTAATTACTTCCGCAAACATTTATTTCCCCTCCTTTCTAAGAAACATAAACTAAGAGTGGAATAAATCAGATTGATTTTAACCACTCCTAAAATTTATCAAGCAACTTTATTAATTATATAATTGTATTTAATATTTCTTTAGCAATAGATTCTTTACTACTTTTTTCAATTTTTCTTACATTCTTATTTTTATCAATAATATAAACCTGATTATTATCACTACCAAAGCCTATATCATTTTTCGAAATATCATTAGCTACTATGTAGTCAAGATGTTTCTTTTCAATCTTTTCCATAGCATATTCTAATAATGAATTTGTTTCCGCAGCAAAGCCAATAACTATTTGATTATCTCTTTTATTTTCACCTACGTACTTTAATATATCCGGTGTACGTTTAAGTTTAATAGATAAATCACCATCTTGTTTCTTTACTTTTTTATCAAATACTTCAATTGGTGTGTAGTCTGAAACTGCTGCTGCTTTAATAATAATATCACAATCTAAAAAATTATTTTTTACTACATTGTACATATCTTGAGTACTTACTATTTTCTCAACAGCTATATTTGGGTGTTGAGGTTTTGTATCTACTCCAGTTACTAGTATTACTTTCGCACCTCTTTTAGCACATTCATTTGCAAGTGCAATTCCCATCTTACCACTAGAAGGGTTCGTAAAACATCTGAATGGATCAATGAACTCTTTTGTGGGTCCAGCTGTTATTAATACGGTTTTATTTAGAAGCTCATTATTGGTTTCGAATAGAACGCTACTAATAATAGTATCTGTAGAAGGAAATTTTCCTTTGCCTACATCACCACATGCTAATAATCCTGATGCTGGTTCTATTAGATTAAATCCTAATCTTGAAAGTTTTTTAATATTTTCTTGTATTATAGGATTTTCATACATAGCAGTATTCATTGCGGGAAAAATAAAAACTTTATTAAAGTTTCTAACTGCTAACATTAAAGATGAGGCTAAATCATCAGCCAGACCATTTGCGAATTTTGAAATTAAGTTAGCAGTTGCAGGTGCTACAATAATTTTATCAGCCCATTTTCCTAAATCAATATGTTGTATTTCTTCTTCATTAATTTCAGTAAATGTATCTGTATAAACTTTATTTTTAGTTAATGTTTGAAATGAAAGTTCCGTTATGAATTGTTTGGCATTATTTGTTAATATTACTTTAACATTATGACCTTGCTTTACTAATTGACTAGTAAGATCAATAGCTTTATATGCTGCAATTCCTCCTGAAACTATTTGTAATATATTCATTATATGCTCCTTATTTTATATGCTAGAAATGAAATTAGAAAATATCATTATTTTTTCCACCAGGTCCAAATACAGCGATTTCTAATTTTGATAAACGTTTTAATATATCAACATTAGTAACTTGAACAGGTTTTTCTTCTCTTGAAGAATTTTTAAGAGCCTCTACTTTAATTTTTAAATTTTGGTTTTCTATTTCTAATTCTTTTAGTTTTGTTAATAATTTATCTAATTTCATATAGTCTTCAATAATTAAATCTAAATAATCATTAACATCATCTTCACTATATCCTTTTGTTCTGCTTTTTTTAAATTCTTTTTCATAAATATTTTTTGCTGTTAAATTTAATTCTATACTCATTTTACTACTCCTTTTATTCAAATTCAGAAAAATATGCAATACAACTTACTAAATAAAGAGGCGCAGTTTCTGCTCTCAAAATCCTCTTGCCTAAGCTTACCATTTTAAATTCAGATTTAGTTAAAATACTAATCTCATTTTCTGATAATCCACCTTCACTTCCGAAAACTGTTATAATTGATTTATTATCTAAATCATCTTTTAATATTGCTTTTAAATTTTCATTATTTTTATTTTGTGATTCTTTTTCATAAGCTACAACTTTATAATCCATATTAGTTGTAGTATTGATTAATTCCTGTAAATTATTAACATAACTCAGTGTAGGAATTATATTACGTTTAGATTGCTCAGCAGCTTCTTTTAATATCTTATCCCATCTTTTTAATTTTGAATTTATTTTATCAGCCTTAATTTTTGCGATATTTCGTTCAGAGTTAAAAAGAATAATATTAAAAACACCAAGTTCAGTTAATTTTTGTAGAAGGTATTCTATTTTATCATTCTTTAGTGGTGGAATCGCTACAGTTATTTTAGTTTTAAGCTCATTAGATTCTTCAACTTTCTCAAATGGTTCAACAATTACTCTATCGATATTGTTGTCTATAATATTGCATATATATTTTATCTCATCGTTAAATACGATAAATATCTTATCATTAATATTTTTTCTCATTACTCTCACAATATGATTGCTGTCTTCTTTAGATAGTTCATACTCTGAGTTTAAATTAAAATTCTTATTTACAAAATATTGTTGCATAAGCACTCCTATATCTTTATCTTTATATATAATTTTACATTAGAATTTATATTAATGCAATAGCTACTCCAATCTCATTTATTAAATAATTATTAAGTAAAACAACAGTACATTATTTTAATTTAAATTCAAAGCTATAACGCATAATAATACCCCTTTTACTGGTTTGTCCAATAAAAGGGGTACATATCAGAATTTAATTAATCTCTTTTTTATTAACTTCCAGAAGGAATATATCCTTCAATATGTTTTTTAGCTAACTCTTCATGTTCAGCATATGTTTTTGAGAAATATCCTTTGCCATCTTTTGTAGCATGTAAGAAATATAAATAATCTGTTTTTTCAGCATTATTTAGTGCTTCAAATGAAATAGTACTAGTCGAAGCTATTGGACCAGGAGGTAAACCTACAGTTGTATATGTGTTATACGGTGAATCTTCTGTTAGTTCTTTTTGAGTAGGAGCTCCAGTCAATTTATCTGCTGCATAGTTTGCAGAAGGGTCTGTTTGTAGTTTCATACCTTTTGCAAGTCTATTTAAGAATACACTAGCAATTAGTTTATTTTCATCTGTTTTTGTAGATTCTTTTTCTAGAATACTAGCCATTGTGATATATTTGTGAATTGAAATTTGAGTTTTTTTACCATTTATATTCCAAGTTTTATTTGTATTTTTATACAATGGAACAATTTTATCATTCGCTGCTTGAACCATTTTTGTTATTAGGCTTTCTACAGTCTCGTTATC
>CAUUEM010000040.1:0-9099 GCA_963544045.1 uncultured Gemella sp.
GAAGAAAGCTCCAACTACAATAAATATAATAGCTAACAACGCTAAAATAACATGTTTTACTTTAGATGGTTGTTTTTTCTCTTTATTCCCTAAATTACTATAGCTATTTTTTTGATTTTTCCCACTATTATTGTTATTAGGGATATTATTGTTATTATTATGATTATTATTATAATTATTATTATTTCTATAATTCTCATCAGGATAGTTATTATACTGACCAGTTTCTGTATAATTAGGCTCATAATATGGTTCAATATTACGAGTATCTATATATTGAGTTTGATTATATGCAGCATTGGCATTTTCTTCTGGTATTTTAAAGCCAGTATATTTATTTTCGTATAATCTTTCCGGATTTAATACTGTCTCTAAATCTTCAGCTAATTCTTTAGAACTAATGTATCTCTCATTTGGATTTTTCATTGTTGCCTTAAGAACAATATTTTTTACACTTTGTGGAACATTTTCTCTATATTTATCTATATCTGGTAATTCCTCTTGTAGATGTTTTAATGCAATTGCTACTGCTGATTCTCCTTTAAATGGAATTTGCCCTGTAATCATTTCAAATATTAGAATTCCTAAAGAATAAATATCACTTTGTGCTGTTGCTACATTCCCTCTAGCTTGCTCAGGTGATAAATAATAAACTGTTCCTAACATTTGATTAGTTTGAGTAAGAGTAGTATCCCCATAAGCTCTTGCTATTCCAAAGTCTGTAATTTTACACGTAAGATTTTCATTCATTAAAATATTCTGTGGTTTTATATCTCTGTGAATAATCCCGTTTTGGTGAGCGTGACATAATCCGTCTGCAATTTGTTTAGATATATGTACTATAGTTTCAATTGGCATTTTAGGATTTTTCATCATATAATCCTTAAGTGTCATTCCCTCAACATATTCAAGAATTAAATAATAGAAATCTCCTTCATTTTCAACATCATAAATCGATACTATATTAGGATGTGATAAGCTTGTCACTGCTTTAGCTTCCCTATTAAATCTTTTTACCGCATCCTCATCATTTGCATCAATCTTGAAAGTTTTTATAGCAACATTTCTATCTAGGATAGTATCATAACCTAGCCAAACTGTAGCCATCCCTCCTGTACCTAGATGATCCATAATTTTATATCTGTTACATATCATTTTGTCTATCATTACTATCACCCCTTAAATTATTTAAGATCGCAACGGAAATATTATCAATTCCTCCACGTTCTACACTTAGATCAATTAACTTTTCAACAGCAACAGATAATTCTTCATTACGTATAATATCTTTTATCTCTTCTTTTTCAATCATATTCGTTAATCCATCTGAACAAATTATAAAATAATCATAACTTTCTAATTCGTCTATAAATGTATGTAAATTAATTTTTTCTTTTGTTGCAAGTGCTTGAGTAAGCACATGTTTTTCTGGATGAGTTTTAGCTTCATCTTCAGTTATAGCTCCTGCACTTATTAACGCACCAACAAAAGAATCTTCTACAGTAATAACTTTCATATCACCGTCATTAGTTATTCCATATGCTCGACTATCACCTATATTATAGACAACGAATTTATCACCGAATGTTGCTAAAACAACTATAGTTGTACCCATTTTTTTATTGCTTGATTGTGATTTTTCAAATAACTCTTTATTTAATTTTTCAATCTTATCATACAGCCAATTTTTCATATTATTAAAATTAGCAAAAGTTATATCTTTCCACTCTTTTTCTAAAGTAGATACTATATAATTACTTGAATATGCAGCATTACTGTGACTTCCTACTCCATCACATACTATAGCTAAAGCTTCAGCTTGTTTATTTTTTACGACACTTACCGCATCTTCATTTTTATTTTTTCTACCTTTATTACTATTATACGAATATACTAGTGGCATCTGGAATTCCTCCTTTTACCTCGTCTTTACGTTCTTTTGCTCTTAATTGTCCACACGCAGCGTCAATATCATCACCTTGTGTTCTTCTTATAGTTACATTAACTTTATTCTTTTTAAGAATTTTTTCAAAAGTGAAAATATCATTTTTGCTTGTTCTTACATAGTTTCTTTCTGGTACATAGTTAATAGGAATTAAGTTAACATGACAATTTATCCCTTTAATAATTTCAGATAATTTTTCAGCATGTTCTTTTTGATCATTTACTTTCCCCATTAAACCATATTCAAAAGTAATACGTCTATTTGTTGTTTTTTGATAATATCTTAATGCTTCCATTAATTTATCTATATTATACGCCCTATTAACCGGCATAATTTTACTTCGTAATTCATTAGTAGGTGCATGTAAAGAAACAGCAAAATTAATTTGAATATTCTCATTTGCAAAATCATAAATTCTAGGAACAATTCCTGATGTAGATACTGTAATATGTCTTGCACCAATATTAAAGCTTTCATCACTGTTAACTATTTTAATGAAATCCATCATTTCATCATAGTTTTCAAATGGTTCACCAATTCCCATTATTACAATACTTGAAATACGCTCACCTTTTTTATCTAATTCTTGTTGGACCTTAAGAACTTGAGATACAATTTCTCCAGCCTCTAAGTTTCTTTTAAGTCCTCCAAGTGTTGATGCACAAAATGTACATCCTATACGACAACCTACCTGTGTTGTGACACATAAAGAATTACCGTATTTATTTCTCATTAAAACACTTTCTATTGTAAACTTATCTTGTAGCTCAAATAGGAACTTCATAGTACCATCAGCTGATTCTTGTTTTATTATAGTATTTAGGGTTGTTATTTCAAACTCATCTTTTAGTTTTTCTTGTAATGATTTTGGTATATTTTTCATTTCTGAGAAATCAGTAACTCTCTTTTTATATAGCCAATCATATATTTGTTTTGCTCTGAATTTCTTCTCACCAATGCTTATTATATATTCTTCAAGTTGATCTAATCTTATAGAATATATAGACATTTTTTCAAAATCTTTTAGCCATCTAGACTTCTTATAGCCTTTAAAATCTGATATTAACATTTTTCCTCCAGTTTTCTAAGTTTTGCAATGAAAAAACCATCACAATTATAATCATCAGGCAATATTTCTAATACGCCATTTTCTTTTGCTTTTACGTCACTATTTATTAGATTAATTTTATCTAATACAAAATTTTTATTTTCTTTCAAAAAGCGTTCTATGTTTTCAATATTTTCTCTCTTATCTATCGTACAAGTAGAATACATAAGTATTCCACCTTTTTTCACATAGTTTTTACTATTTTCTAATATTTGATATTGTAATTTAGATATATCCTCTACATATTTATTAGTAATTTTATACTTTATTTCTGGTTTGTTTTTTATAACACCAACACCCGAACATGGTACATCACAAACTACTATATCAAAATTATTAATAAAACTACTATTTATATTAGTTGCGTCTTGTTCTTTTACATCTATATTAGTAATATCAAGTCTTTTAATATTATCTTTAATTAAAGCCAATTTATGTATATATTTATCACATGAAATTAAAGTAGAATTTAAATATTTACTTGCAATATGTAAACTTTTTCCTCCAGGTGCAGCACATGTATCAAGTATCTTATATTTTTCTTCAATATTTTCACCAATTGAGCAAGCTACTAAGGCACTGGCCTCATCTTGTATAATATAATATCCTTCTTTAAAATATTTGCTGTTAATGTCTAATTTATCTATAATTATACTATCCTCACAAATAGTACTTTCTTTAGCATCATTACCAAGGATTTCTAGCAATTCTTTCTTAGTTACTTTATTAGGATTATATCTGATACTATTTTCACTTTTATTATTAAAAGATTCAATAATGGCTTTTGCTTTATTATTTCCATATTGATCTACTAAAATTTTATATAACTCAAATGGACAACTATTTTCAATGCAAAATTGTTCTTCACTATTTTTGTACTTTAATGCTAAATCATTTATATTTCTTTCAATATTCCTCAATATTCCATTAACAAATTTTCCTGTAATATTACCAGCAATCTTTTTTGATAGTTTTACCGCTTCATCAATTACAGCGAAATTAGGAGTCTTATCCATAAATTTAATTTGGTAAATACTCATTAATAATATTACTTTTACCTTAGGCTTTACTCTCCCTTTGCTGTATGTTTTTAAAATATGTTCTAAAAATAATTTATTCTTTAATGTACCATAAACTATTTCACTTATAAATCTTTTGTTTTGCTCTTCAATTCTATTCTGTTTAAAAAATTTATTAAGTGTAATATTACTATATGCCTCATTATAAAATATCTCATATAACGTATCATACGCAACTTTTCTGGCATTTATATTACTCATTAATTTCTCCTAATGTTATACCTACATAATTCTTTTTATTTGATAAAAAGTTAGTTACTGGCATGCGTTTTTTTCCAGATACTTGTAATTCTTTAATCTTTAGAACCGTGTTATTACCACATAAGACATAAATATTTTTTTTATCCTGTTTGATTATAGTACCAACAGCTTCAAATGGTATTTCTTCATTTAATAGAGTTTCTTCGCTACTCCATATTTTTAATATATTATTATCTAAGTGCGTAAATCCACCCGGCATTGGATCAAGAGCACGAATCTTATTAAATATTTCTCTTGCTGTACAGCTCCAATCAATCTTTTCATCTTCACGTAATATGTTACTAGCAAACGTAGCTTCATTATCATCCTGTTTTTCGGGTGAAATATTACCTGAGAAAATATTAGGTAGTGTTTCATTCAATAAATCGCGTCCTGCAATAGACAACTTATCATGTAAAGTTTCGTAGTTGTCACTATCTAATATATCTACTTCAACCTTCGATAGCATATCACCTGCATCAAGTTTTTTTGCCATATACATTATCGTAATTCCAGTTTTCTTATGATCTTCAATAATTGAATACTGTATAGGTGCTCCTCCACGTAATTTTGGTAGCAATGAACCATGAACATTTATGCATTTATACTTTGGAATCTCTAAGATACTTTCAGGAACTAACTGTCCATAGGCCGCTGTAATAATAATATCAGGGTTTAATTGCTTTAATTCATTTAATGTATCTTCATCTTTAGAAATTTTTTCTGGTTGTAGAACTCTTATATCATGTGCTACAGCAACCTCTTTGACTGGTGGTGGTGTTAATATTTTTTTTCTACCAACTTTTTTATCAGGTTGAGTAATTACTAAATCAACACCATAATTTTCTATTAACATCTGTAAAATAGGAACTGCAAATTTTGGTGTTCCCATAAAAACTATTTTCTTCTTACTCATTTGTTTCTCCTATAAACAATTTAATCTTTATTATTATACCATAATTTTGAAATTTCTTCTATATACCGCCATTATAATAATATCTTATTATTATCACACTCTAAGTTTAATAAGAATTTTTTAATTTCATTTCCAGCAGAATATCCTTTTATATTGCCATCACTTCTTATTACCCTGTGACATGGAATGAAAATTAATAATGGATTATAACTTACAGCACTACCTACAGCTTGGTATGACATAGATTTTAATTTATTATTTTTAATAATAGTATCTGCTATTTGTTTATATGTAACTGTATTTGCATAAGGAATACCTTTTATAATATTCCAAACATTTCTTCTAAAATCTGTTCCATTCACTTCTAATGATATCTCATTATTTTCTACATTTTCTCCTTTAAAATACCTTTCTAACCAATTCGTTGCTTCATTAAATATTTTTAATGAATCATCTTTTTGGTAATTTAATATTTCTTTTGGAAAATTTTTTTGATTTTTTAAATAGCACCCACATAAAGCGTGGCCATTTGAAACTAAATATATTTTACCAATTTCACTTTTATAAATATGATAATACATAATTTTTTACTCCTTTAGAACTAGAGAACTATACTTTATTATTATATAAGATTACAAGAAAAAAAGGAATAACTCATTTTAAGTCATTCCTGTTATACATTTTTATCTTCTTCATTATAAATTTTTAACATTAGGAAAAACACACCTACACAAATAAAACAATCTGCTAAATTAAAGATAGGGAAGTCATATCCAAAAATTCTAAAATCTAGAAAATCAACAACCTCATGACGTGTTAAACGGTCAATAAAATTACCTATAGCTCCTGCATAAATTAGCGAAAAAGTAAATTTATCAACAATAGTTAATTTTCCTTTTTGTTTAAATAAATAAAAAGATAAAATAGCCATAAAAATTATAGTTACTACAATAAAGAACAATCTACTATCTTGTAAAATTCCCCATGCAGCTCCTCTATTACGATGAGATGTAATATTAAAAAAATTTGAAAGTATTTCTTTACTTTCTCCTAACGTAAAATGATTCACTATAAAATTTTTACTAAGTTGATCTAATAAAATTAAAAAACATGCAGTTATAAATATAAATAACATATAATTCTCCTCTAATTATTTATCAGTAGTTTTTCTAATTCAGCATCTAAATTTTTTTCTCCCCTTGCAGGAAGTTTGTAACGGCCTAAATGAATTAATTGATGATGTATTTTTCCCCAGTCTTTCATTGGAAATAATTCCATTAATTTTTTCTCAACCTGAAGCGGATTATCATTTTTATCTACCAAACCAAACATTTTAGCTACTCTTTCTACATGAGTATCTACTGCTATTGCCGGTATATTAAAACCAACTGATAATACAACGTTTGCCGTCTTCCTCCCTACCCCAGGTAGCTTTATAAGTTCCTCACGAGTAGTAGGTATTTTATAATCATACACATCTCTTAACATATTTGCCATACCAACAATATTCTTTGATTTTGCCTTATATAACCCTAATGTTTTTATTAATTTTTCAATGTCTTCAACTTTTGCATCAGCATAATCATCAATAGTTTTATATTTTTCAAATAATTTTTTTGTAGCTCTATTAACATACTCATCTTTACATTGGGCTGATAATAAAACCGCAATAATTAATTCAAGATTATTTGAAAAATCAAGTTCACAATCTACATTAGGGAAGTTTTTATCAAGATATTGTGTAATTAATTTAACTTTATTTTGTAAATCTTTATCTACCAAACCAGTCATATCCTAAATTATCATCACTTTCATAATTTGTATTTTGTTCTTTTATACTTTTATTATTTAATATACCATTAACATAATTAATATTAGTAGATATGCTTAATGCTTCATCTATTTCTGCTTTTGTATACTTCTTATCAAACCACGAAGTTACAATATCTATCTCCTTAGATGTCATAACTTTAGAAGAAACTCTTTCTACTAATTTTAACAATTCTCTAAGTGAATAATATTCTTCATTTGAGAAAATTGTAAAGTAAATTCTGTTGTCTTTACTTAATTTAATTACTTCTTTTCTTAATAAAATATTTAACTTGTCAAAAGCTTCATTTTCTGTCATATCTAATGCTGCAGAAAACGAGTTTACAGAGAAGAGTTTTTTCCCTTGTTCTGTTAAATAATTTATCTGAAGAAGAAACAAAGCCTCTTCTCCAGATAAGTTATGCTTTTTATAATTCATAAGAAAATCAGTATCAATTAATAATCCATTTGCATTGATATTGATCATTTTTAAGCTCCTATGGCGTTAATCTGTTTAACAATCTTGGGAACGGAACAGTTTCACGAACATGTCCATTTCCTGTAATCCAAGCTACTGTTCTTTCTAATCCCAATCCAAATCCTGAGTGCTCAACAGAACCATATTTTCTTAAATCTAGATACCATCCATATGCATCAAGATTTAAATCATGTTTTTTAATATTTTCAAGTAATTTATCATAGTCATCTATACGTTGAGAACCACCAATAATTTCACCATATCCTTCTGGTGCAATTAAATCAGCACATAACACTACGCCTGGTTCATTAGGGTCTTCAATCATGTAGAAAGGCTTAATATCCAATGGCCAGTGAGTAATAAATACTGGCTTATTATAGCTATTAGCAATAAATGTTTCGTGTGGTGATCCAAAATCATCACCATATTCAATATCATCGAATCCATTGTCTTTTAATAGTTTTATAGCATCTTTGTATTTAATACGAGGAAACTCTCCACGAGCAGCATTAAGAGATTCTAGATCACGTCCTAAGATTTTTAGTTGTTCTTGGCATTTTTCAATAACTTCTGTTAGTAGGTAGTTAACATATGCTTCTTGAATTGCTAAACTTTCGTCATGATTACAGAATGCCATTTCCGCTTCAATCATCCAGAACTCAATAAGGTGACGACGAGTTTTAGACTTTTCAGCTCTAAATGTCGGACCAAACGAGAATACTTTCCCAAATGACATTACTGTAGCTTCTAGATATAATTGCCCAGATTGAGATAAATAAGCCTCTTCATCGAAATATTTAGTATTAAATAATTCTGTTGTCCCTTCTGGTGCAGATGATGTTAAAATTGGTGGATCAGTTTTAATGAATCCTTCTTTTTCAAAAAAGTCATACGTTGATTTAATTATTTGATTACGAATAGTTAAAATTGCATGTTGTTTTTTTGATCGAATCCAAATATGTCGATTATCAGCTAAAAATTCAACCCCATGTTCTTTTGGTGTTATTGGATAGTCAATAGCTTCAGAAACTACTTCAAAATCTTGAATTTCCAATTCAATTCCTGATAACTCACGATCATTTTCTTTTACTAATCCTGTCACCTTAATTGATGACTCTTGAGGTAAATGACGTAGTTGTTGATAACGTTCTTCCCCTAAAGATTCTTTTAATGCAACAGCTTGTATAAAACCTGTTCCATAACGTAATTGGAAAAATGCTATTTTCCCACTACTTCTCTTGTTTGCAATCCAAGCACCAAGAGTAACTGTTTTTCCTAGTTGTTCTTTTAAATTATTAATATTCAAACTAATACTCCTCCTTGATTATTCTTTATTATTCAGTATAATCATAATATAAAAACTATTAAAATTATACCATAAAATCTTATATTTTAAAATATTCGTCACAAAATAATTTATAAGTATTTAAATAATTATAGTTCTGCATTATTTAGCACAATTATATTATCAAAAATTTTGTTTAAATAATACTTATAATATAATATATCTTTGGTAGCAAAACA
>CAUUEM010000041.1:0-8939 GCA_963544045.1 uncultured Gemella sp.
GTAGCGTATCGGATTTCAACTGCACTGTGATTCATTAAAGATAAAAGATAGTTATCGGTAGGAGAGAGAAGCTTTGATATATCACTATAATAATTTTAGTGCATTTTAAATATAACGTATTTGAATTATTTTATAAATCGTGATAAAATACAATTAGCAGTAATAGACTGGAGGAAATAGAGTGGGAAGCTTATTAGCTACTAGGATTAAGAGTAGAAGAAAAGAATTGAAATTATCTCAAAAAGAATTGGCAGAAGGCATTTGTAAGCAAGGTCAAATTAGTCGTTTGGAGAACGGAGAATATACACCGGGTTCAGAATTATTGCATCAACTGGCTAAAAAACTCAATGTTAGTATGGATTATTTTTTTGACGAACAAATTTTGAATGAGAGTACAGAGCTTATTGATTTTAAAAAAATATCTAAAACGTTCATTACTCAAAGAAATTATGAATCTTTGAAATATATCTATGATTTAGAGAAAAAAAAATCTCATCGCTTATCATTGTCAGATAAAATATATCTGGAATGGATAGCTTCATTGGTTGAGTTTTACGTTCACGATAGAAGAGAGCTAGCAATAGAGCGGTTAGAAAAGGCATTAAAATCAACTCATAAGACAGATATAAACTACCTTCAAATTTCCAATACGCTTTTTAATTTCTACTATGATACAGATAGCCTAGCTAAGTTTGATACGATGAAGGAAGAATTGACCACTCATTTGCAGCAATTGTCTTTAAATACAATAGAGGAACTGGAGCTGTCCGTAAAATTTAACTACAATCTTAGTCGTTATTTTTGGCTACAAAACAATACGGAATCAGCTATTAAACAAATAACTGCCACTATAAAACTATGTCAAGATTATCGAACAACTTATTTATTAGCTGATTCATTTGTGTTGTTGGGAAATCTAAGTCAAAACTTTTCAGAAAGAACGACGGTTAAAACCTACTTTGAGACTGCACATTTTTTGTATAAGCAAATTGAAGATAATACAGAGAAGGCTCTGGCAATGGAGCACTATATCTCTGATAAATTTAAAAATTAGATATTGGAACGATGCTCACGGGTATCGTTTTTTTGCTATCGTTATATACAAAAAAAGTATAAAAAAAAAAAGTATAAAAAAGGTTTATAAAAAATATTGACATAAAAATTTTTTAGTGCTAAAATAAATCTATCAAAATTTAAAGGAGATTCTTATGAAGAAGTTTTTAAAGAAACTCATTGTCATGTCTTTGTTGGGAGGATTGATTTTAGCTGTTGGTAAAGGTGGAACAAATAAACCGAAACCAATGAATGAGATTGACCCTGGCCCAGCGAATACTTACACGAGATAGTCTCGAAAGAGTTTTATAAATTATTTTGTAAACATGTTTAAATAATATTTAGAAAGGAGTCAGAAATGATTGTAGAAGAAAAAGAAACTCGTGAATCAACTCGTCGTACTGTACTTTAATATTGTAAGATATGTATCGGTATCCTAAGTTCTGTCTTAGGATACTTTTTTGGAGGAACATGAAACTAAAAGAGAATATAGCTTTATATTATAGTGATGAATCAAAAAAAGTTGTTATTAATTCAGGGACAAAATCTTTTCTAATAACAGATAATAATAGAACTTTTTATAATATTCTATTAAATCTCCACAATCTATCAAAGGATTCTGAATTGAGTGAATTTTTAATTCAAAACGATTTGGTTTTTCCAGAATATAAGCAGACCAGGGATGATATATTATTAAATGAACGAACACTTTTGTATATATTAGATCGCGCTAGTTCAAAACTAGTTTTGTCTGATTTGAATATTATTGAAATTTTAAATGCTCCTATTTTAATTATTGGCTGCGGAGGAATAGGTACCATTGTTTTTAATAATTTATTACAAGCTGGTTTTAACAACTTCACTATTGTTGATAAAGATAAGGTTGAACAAACGAATCTAAATAGGCAATTGTTTTACACAAAAGAAGATGTCGGAAGAGGCAAAATCGATGTTTTAGAAGAAAATGTTTTAAAAAATTGGTCTGGTGTTACTATTAAAAAGTGGGAACAGTTCATTACAAAAGAAGAACAAGTTCTTAATATATTAGATCAAGCTAATTATCAGATAGTAATTAATTGTGCTGATACACCTAGTAATATTGAATATATAATTGCCGAAGCCTGTTCAGAAAAGGATATCCCTGTAATATCAGGACATGTTGGTCTAGAAACTGGGACGATAAATCCAATATATGATAGATACAATCAGTTTAATAAATCTGATTCAAAAGAAATTTCAGCTCATTTAAAGGCTTCCATTTCTACAACTAATATGGTAACAGCATCTTTATTGAGTCAGATTGTTTTTGATTATCTTTTTAAAGATATAGTTAAATCCTCATATAACTTTTACGACTACCATGTAATAAATTTTAAAACAATGGAAATTACTGAAGATGGATAAAATAAACAATATAATTTTTTTTGTTGATGATTTACCTGAAAGTTTAATACCTATGGATGCTATGGATACGAACACTAAGCTATTTGTTAGTTTCTTATATACACCAATTATTAAAAAATTACAAGGTGAATATATATCACCGTATTTTGTAGATATGAGTAAAGACAATGTAATTTGTTTAAAATTCACAGATGAGGTATTTTGGTCTGATAATACAAGTCTTTCAGCTATAGAATTTTTATATACTCTAAGGTTAATTTTTAGTCAAAGAAAAAAATGCTTTTATTATTTGGACTTTATAAAAGGTGCTAAAGATTTTATCTATGGTAATGCTAAACTAGAGAATATAGAGATGTGGGTTGAAGACAATGTGTTTTTTGCGAATGTTTTCAATCTCAACACATATAAAGATGTTTTTTCCTGTCCAAATTTTTCACCGTTAAAATTTAGGCAGGATGAGATTGACTTTCAAACTACTTCAGGAGGATATTTTTGTAAACTTTCAACAAATAAGAAGATAATTCTAGAGAAAAATATATCTGACAATAAACTTCCGAATGCTGTAGAGATTATAGAGGAGATAGATATACACAATCAAATTCAGCAGATTCAATCTGGTAAGATGGCTTATACTGGATTCACCTCTTTAAATTTAGAAGATAGTGTCTTGAGACACAAAAATTATGAACTCCAATCTGACATACATTTCAGATTACTATTTAACGCTAAAATGTACGATGAGATTAAGGAACATAGCGCTAATATTAAAGATGAAATTATATATGAACTAAAAAAATCAAACAATTTGCTAAAATATATTAATGTAAATTGCAATGAATTATATTATCGATACAATAATGTAATTAGTACAGATACGGAACGAATGACTAGATTTTTGTATCCAGACTATTTCCCTAATGACTTGATTGTTGATATTATAACTAAAGTTATGAATAGATATAGTATAAAAGTTAAGAGTTATCCTCTCAGTTTCAAGGCTTATCTTTCTGAAAATTGGGAGAAATATGATTTGATTTTAGAATTAATTGAACCAATTACAAAAAATCAATTAGATGAATTTATTGAACAAATCCAGTTTATTGATCAGAAAGATAAGCAAACGTATGTTGGTTTAATAAATGAATATATTAAGTCAACAGATAATAGAGAGAAGGAAATAAAGACTACTGCACTGGTGAATTTAATTAGAAAAAGTTCTAGAGTTTTAGATTTTGGGGTTTTCAGGCAATACTATATTAAAAATCCTGAACTACCTGAAATTGAACTAACTGATAATGGCCTAATTAATATGAATAAGATGTTTAACAAGGATAAACTATGTGGGATTTAACAAAACTATACTACGACGATTTACAATGGGAAGAGGCAATGAAGGAAACTAGAGTATCTCTTGAGAAGATGCCGAGTTTTAAATTTGAACTTGAAATACTTGATGAAGATTTTACTAAAATCGAGTATTATTCAGAAAAGTTAGATAGATTATATACTTATGGTTTGCTTAGAAGAGAGCAAGATTCAGCAAACACATATATAACAAAGCGAATCCATGAAATTTATTCTCTTTACCAATTATTTAACAGAAAAATTAAGCTATTTAATAATCTATTTTTAAATAGTGATAAAACGTTGGAGGTACTTAGAAGCAGTGAAAAACTAAAAAAATATGAACAATTTTTTCAACAGAAGTTGACTGATTCTGTTAGTATGAAAGATTTTGATAGCAAAAATTTATACAAAAAAGTATCACCAAGGGATGCCTATATTAATTGGTATGGTAGTTTTGAATATATAGGTAAATTTACAACAAATGATAGGATAGAGAAAATAACAGAAGAAAATATCCTACAATATCTTAGAGTAGAGGAACAAATTTACCGCAGAGAGGCATATGAATCTGTTGAAATTTTTTTAAAAGAAAATTCAAATTTAGCATCATTTTTTTTAAATACTCACTTTCAGTTGAAAAACTTTATAGCTAAACAAAATGGATTTGAAAATGCTTATGATATGTTTGTTTATAATAATATTTTTGATAAAAGTCAGAGTGTTTTTTTCTTCCAAGAGAATATAACGCAGAAAATTATTCTATTACATGAGGAAATCTTAAACAATAAAATCAAGCGTAGTGGCTTAAATAAATTTACCTATTCTGATCTCTACTATTTAAAAAATAGCGATAACTTCAAATTATCTTTTAGCGAGGCTACAAAAATTATTTTAAATACTTTCCGTGTTAAAGGGGGAGAATTTTATAATGCTGTAGAAGAAGTTATAACTAATAATTGGATATCTAGGGAGAAGAACACTTTGCGGCACCCTGGACAAAGATCAATTAGTTGCTTTGGAGTTCATCCATTTATAACAGTAAATTGGAATAGTGAATTTGATGATTTATTTGAGCTGACTCATGAGATTTCAGGAGCAATAGGGCAGTATTATGCATCTCAAAATGGTATGTTTATATATTCTGAGTTATCAATTCTAAAAACAGAATTTATTTCAATTTTAGGCACATTGTATTTAATCGACTATTTAGGAAATAATTTTGAAGAAAAATTGATCATTTTCGATCAAGTTGATAATTTCATTAGAGATTCTTTTATTATACCCTTTATTTATAGTACAATTGAATATCAGTTATATACTAAATCAAAAAACCAAAAATTAGATAATGAGGACATTTCTGATGTTTGGTATGAAATAATGTCAAAGTTCCATTCGATAAAAAATTTCGAGGAAATGCCCATTAATCGCTATAATTGGGTTAGGCATGAACATTTTTATATGGATGGTTATGACTTTAGATATATCATTGCATTTATACTTGCGTATGATTTTTATAAGAAAGATAAAAGTCTAGAATTTGTGATTGAATTACTAAAGAAAGGGGAAAGAATATCTGACAAAGAATTTTTTAATATGGTTCTTGGAGAAGAATTATCTTACGAAAAATTAGTAGAGAGTTGTGTAACAGATATTATGAGAAAATATGATGAAGAAAATTTTAGTTTATAATAGTTTTTCAAACATGATGCCAGAACTAATAGTTTGGATGATATATCTACAGAATTTTGGATGGAGTATTGCTGAGATAGCACTTTTACAGGGAATATTCACTTTTTTTTCAGCGATATTTGAAATTCCTTCAGGAATTATCGCTGATAAGATAGGTTATAAAAGAGCATTGCAGTTAGCAGAATTGATCTGTATTTTTTATTTAATATCTTACTTTTTTCCGCTTAATCGAATGGTCATTTATATTGGATTTATTTGTTTTTCACTAGGATTATCTCTCATATCTGGGACTGATACCTCATTGTTATACAATATTACAGATGGTAATAAATTTCTAAAATATATGGGAATTTTTAATTCTTTAGGGATAATATCAGTTGCTTTTGGGAATTTAATCGGAGGCTGGATTGCAGAAAAATCTTGGACACTGTTATTTTTGATATCATTATTATTCAGAGTAGTTGCTCTAATCTGTATAACATCATTTGATGTTTCTAAGATAAGAGAAGTTGAGCCTATTGCAGATAATAAAAAAGCAATAAAACTATATTTAGAAAGATTATATGATTTTGTCAAAACGACAAAAAAGTTCAAGTATATATTAGTATCGTCTGCATTTTTGATGTCATCCGTAACGTTAAGTTATCAATATATGCCAGTTGTTCTAGAGCAATTAAGTTTAACTACAGGGCAGGTATCATTAATTTATGCAATTGTATCTGTGTTAGGATCTGTATTATCTTTTTTTAGTGAAAAGTTAACAAGTAAATGGTCTAGTAGAGGGGTTGCAGTTATTATATTTTTCATTTCTTTGCTACTATTTTTAGGGATAGGGAGGTTCCCGTATCACTCGATAATTGTAACAATAAGTTTTATGGTTCCTAATATTTTATACGAACTGCTGTCCGTCATAATTGATTCTACGGTTCATGAGGATTTGAGAGATGATATTAGAGCATCATCTATATCTCTAATTAATTTTGCCAATTCTATTATGTTGACATTTGGATCAATTTTAGTAAGTTTATTGTCGGGTTTATTTAGTTTGCAAATTACTATTAGTTTAATTTGTACAACTTTAATGCTATTGTCATTATTATCATATATAGAGTTTGGAAGGAGATAAAATGAATAATAACAACTATCAAAAAAAGAATTACGATAAAAATTTTTCTTTATTTTATAATAAGTATTTGACAGGTCAAGCTAAAAAATATGGAAATTTTATAATGTGTTTTCTAAATAGAAACGGATTACAGACCGGAAGAATTCTAGACATAATGTGTGGTACGGGCAACCTCCTTGTTCAATTTGAAGACAAAGGCTGGGAAACGAATGGTGTTGACATTTCTGAGAGTATGTTAGAGGTTGCTAAGACAAATTTATCTAAAACTAAATTGATTCAGAGCGATATTGTAGAATTTAATTCAAAAGATGATTATCAGGTAGTAGTTGCAACAGCAGATGCACTTAATCATTTAAAAACAGATAAAGATATCTACGAGGTATTTAAAACAGTTTTCTCTCTATTATCAAACTCAGGATATTTTATTTTTGACATGAATACTCCAATTGGTATTAAAAATAATAACTATTTTATATCTTCAAGTGATGATGATGGAATATCTATTAGGGAAGGGTTTGTAGATGAAATCCATGGTGTTGGTTTTACAAGATTTCATGGTGCATTTAAAATAGATAAAAATACTCCTTATTTAAGATTTGATTCAACAATATATAACTATTTTCATAATATTGAAGAACTTGAGAAAAAACTTTTTGAAATTGGTTTCAAAACGGTAGAGATACGAGATGGATATTCTGAATTGTTATGGGATTCTAATAGTACGGAACGGGTGCTATTTATATGTAAAAAATAATAACTTATTTAATTTTAAGAAAGATAACCTAAATGCTACGTACTCTATGTTTAGTGAGTCTGGGACAAAAGTCCTTTAGCTCCAAAAAAGCAACGGATTTGAACTGCACCCTAAAAGTTAGACAGAAAAATCTAACTTTTGGGGTGCTTTTATTATGAAATTAACTTTTGAAGATAAAGTTCAAATATATGAATCAAGAAAGCAAGGAGAGAGTTTTAGGCGACTTTCAAATCAATTTGGGATAAAGATTTCTAATCTTCAGTACATGATTAAATTGATTGATCGTTATGGAATAGAAATCGCAAAAGAGTAAAGAATCGTTATTATTTTCCTAAATTAAAATAAGAAATTATTGATAAAGTTCTCCTGGAAGATTGTTCATAAAAAAGAGTATCTTTGGCTAGAGAAAATCACAAAATCTAAATAAAATAGAAGATACAAAATATTTGTAATATGTAAAAGGTAGTTCAAAAATATAGAACTACCTTTTGTTGATAATAATGAAATTAGATACTTGTTCTTTTAAAATAAATAGAGTAAAAATTTCTAGAAGGAAATCATCAAACTGTTTTGATTTAACTATAGTTATTTTACTTTTGTGGTCGAGAACGAATGGAAGATATGGGATTACACAGAGTGAGTATTTCTTTTTGTTTTGATTGAGATACATGAGTATAGATCTGAGTTACAGAAATAGAGCTATGTCCAAGTATTTGCTGTATATAACGAATATCTACATCTTTATCCAGTAGCATTGTAGCAAAGCTGTGTCTAAACATATGTGGCGTGATAGTTATAGATAAGTTGTTTTTCTTAACCAGCTTCTTTAAAATTAGACGTACGCTTTGTTCTGACAGTGCTTTAAGAGGATTTTGACCAGTAAATAAATAGTCATTAGGTCGGACGCAGTATTTATTTATATATGTTTTCAATAAACTAAAGGTTGTTTGGTCTCCTAAAAAGAGGATACGTTCTTTTTTTCCTTTCCCGATAATATGAAGTGTTCTATTTGAAAAATTAATATCTTTAAGATGAATATGACAAAGCTCAGAAATCCGAATGCCAGTTGAAAGTAATAAGGAAATGATTAGTAAATTTCTTTCAGCTTTTTGTTTTTGATATTTAGATTTTGAATAGATAACTTTTTGTTCTGAATATGAGTAGACACTTTTTAAAATATCATAAGGAATGGTTTTAGGTAATATTTTTTCCTTCCGAAATTGAAATCGTAGTTGATTAAAAGGATTTTCATCAATTATATCTTGAAATTTTAAATAGTTATAAAAAACCTTCAAACTTGCGATTTTTCGTCGTAGAGTGTTTGATTTTATATTTGATTTTGTTAAAAACTCAATATATGATTCAACATTATTGTAGTTTGAATTGTAAAATTGTAAAAGATCGTTTTTGTAAGCTCGAATTGTATGTGTGCTTAAACGCTTATGCGTTTCGCAGTAACTTAAGTAAGTAGAAATAAGTTTAGAATCCATGAATATCTCCTTTAGTAATAATCATGTTATTTTAAACTTATTTAAGCATTTTGTATAGTGATAATAAATAGTTATC
>CAUUEM010000042.1:0-8925 GCA_963544045.1 uncultured Gemella sp.
TAATTGAGAAAAAAGATAGTAAATTAGCTAAAGACTTAGAAGAAAAATTTGCTACAATTAATAGTTTATTAGATAAATACAAAACTGACGATAAACACTATAAACTATATACTGATCTAACTAAAGAAAACACTAAAGAGCTTTCTGAAGCTGTTACTAAATTAGGTGAACCATTATCACAAATGGGTGTTATTTTAGACGAAGAGGCTAAGTAATATGGCTAGTAATGGTAATAATTGGACTGATAAAAAAATAACACGTCGTGATTTCCTAAAAAAAGCTGGAATGACTAGTGCTGGTGCAGTTGTTGGTGCATCTGCAATAGGTGGTTTTTTTGCTCATAAAGCAGAAAACCAACGAGAAATTGCTGATGGTGATGAAAAAATCAGCTTTTACGGAGAACACCAAGCTGGAATCACTACGTTAATGCAAAAAAATATTTATTTTGTTGTATTAGATCTTCATTCAACAAATCGTGAAGATGTTATAAACATGTTTAAAGAATGGACTCAATATAGCGAAAAGCTAGTTAATGGTGAGCTTGTTGAACCCACTCTTAAAAACCATTACTTACCACCAAAAGATACAGGAGAAACGGTAGGACTTAACCCCTATCGTTTAACTGTTACCTTCGGAATTAGCCCTAGTTTCTTGAAAAAAATGAAATTAGAGAATAAAGGTCTTGATGAATTTAAAGATTTACCTCCTTTTTCTAGAGAACAGCTAAAAGAAAGGTATACTGGTGGAGATATTTGTATCCAAGCATGTGCTGATGATGAGCAAGTAGCATTCCATGCTGTTAGAAACTTAATACGTAAAGCACGTTCTACTGTTACTATGAAGTGGAGTCAATCTGGCTTTGCTGCTATAGGTAATAGAATGGAAACACCAAGAAATCTATTTGGTTTTAAAGACGGCACTGCTAATGCAACAAAAGAAGATCAATTTAATAAAATAGTTTGGTGTGACAAAGATAACTGGATGAAAGGCGGAAGCTACATGGCTGTTCGTCGTATCCAAATGCACCTTGAAACATGGGATAGAACAAACTTAAAAGAACAAGAAAATACTTTTGGTCGATACAAAGAAAGTGGTGCTCCTCTTGGAGAAAAAGATGAATTTGCTACTGTTGACTTAGAGAAAAAAGGACCTGATGGAAAACTATATATTCCTGAAGACTCTCATGTACATCTAGCTCATAAAACTGGAGTTGAATTACTGCGCCGTTCTTACTCATACGCTGATGGTATTAATGATACGACTGGTCAATTTGAATCTGGTCTATTGTTTATATCGTTCCAAAAAGATCCACAGCAATTCATTACTGTTCAAAATAGTTTAGGTAATGAAGACAAAATGAATGAATACATTACTCATATAGGTAGTGGTTTATTCGCATGCTTTGGTGGTGTAAAGGAAGGTGAATATATTGGTCAAAAATTATTTGAGTAAAATTTTAATAGCATTTGTTATTATTTTCACTTCTTTTATCCCTTTAGCTCATACAGCTATTGCTAAAGAATCTTATAGTGATTTATTTATTAAAATTACAGATGCTAATACTGCCCTTAAAAATAATGATAAGGACAAAGCAAAAAAATTAATTGAAGAATTCAGAAATGAATTTAATGCTACAAAAAATTCAGATTCAGAGGCTGGTAAAAGAGTTAAGAAAACTGCCCTTTCTGAAAATCTAGATGAGGATCAGTTAAGAGAATTATCTACTGCTCTTCTTGCTTTTGAAACAGAACAAAATCCTATAGATATTGAGGCAGAGAAAAAAGCTTTTAAAACAAAACTTTATCCTTCTTTTGATAAGCTTGAAAAAGCTATTGATACTAAAGATGTAGAAACTATGAAAGCTGAGTACGTTAAATATAACGCTGCTTGGGTTCGTAATGAAGGAATCGTAAGATCTGTTGAACCGGCTTACTATGGAAAAATCGAAACAACAATGTCATTTTTACGTAGTTCTATGGAAGTCGAGCCTTATGATTATCAAACTACAAAAATGTATCTATCTGACTTAAAAAAATATCTAGATGACTTCTTAGCTGGTAAAAAACTTGAACAAAATTCAGATGTAAAAACTTTGGATCAAGGGATTAAGTTATTAGAAGAAAGTTATAATGCTTTTGTTTCTGGTGATAAAGCCCAAGGTTCTCAAAAAATGAAGAAATTTATCGAGGTATGGCCAGTTATTGAAGGTGATGTTCGTACTAGAAATGCTTCACTTTATACTAAAGTTGAGAGTGAAACTCCTATAATTATGGTTAAAGGTAACGAACAAAAATACCAAGATCAACTTAAAGATTTAATAGCTGAATTATCAAAAATCGATACAAAATCAAACTATAATGCTATTGATTCTATGTTAATCCTACTACGTGAGGGTGTTGAAGCATTAGTAATCGTGCTATCACTTGCTAGTGCTCTAAGAGCAGCAAAACAACGTAAAGGTCTTGTTTGGGTTTATGCTGGAGCTATCGTTGGTATTTTAGCAAGTATCTTAGCTGCAGTAGTACTAAAATACTCATTCCCTGCTCTATCTTCTGGTACTAACAGAGAGATAATAGAAGGTGTTGTTGGTATTTTTGCTGTTATAATGATGATTGGTATTGGTATTTGGCTGCATAGTAAATCTTCGGTTAAGGCATGGAAAGATTATATGGATAAAAAATTAAATGTTGTCTTATCAACGGGAAGTTTTGTCTCAATGTTTGCTCTAAGTTTCCTTGCAGTATTCCGTGAAGGTGCTGAAACTATACTTTTCTACGCAGGTATTATGCCATTAATTACCACATCTAACCTACTTATTGGGATTGGTTTAGCAATAGTTGCACTTATCATTCTAGGTTTTGCTATGATGAAAGCATCTGGAAAATTACCTATTAGTAAAGTGTTCCTAGTATTATCATGGTTAATCTATATTCTTGGATTTAAAATGTTAGGAGTAAGTATCCATGCATTACAAATTACTGATATGTTATCAAATCATATAATTGATCATATGCCGACAATTGAATGGTTAGGTATCTATCCAAGTTATGAAGTAGTAATTTCACAAATAGTATACATGATAATAGTTATTCTTAGCATGATATATGAAAAATCAAAACATAAATAGGTGTTAAAATATGAAATACGGCGATAAAGTATCTACCGTTGATCATTTAACTGAACTTAGAAGGAGAATGATATATTGTTTAATATTTTTTATCATCTCCTTCGTAGTTAGTTTAATTTGGTCAGCTGATATATATAAATTTCTAACGAGTAATTTTAATCATAAGTTGATTGTTTTAGGGCCTAATGATATACTATGGATATATCTTACTTTAGCAGGAATTTGTGCAGTAACATTTACTATTCCATTTACCTGCTATCAAATATGGGCATTTATTAAACCAGGATTAGAAGAAAGAGAAGCACGTGCATTATTAGCATATATTCCTGCAGTATTTATTTGTTTTTCTTTAGGATTAGCATTTGGTTTCTTTCTTGTAACACCAGCTATTCTAAATGTATTGCTGTCTATTGGTGATGATTTATTTAATACTCAATTAACTGCCCAAAATTACTTATCTTTTGTAATTAATACTACGATTCCTATCGCAATATTATTTGAATTTCCAGTAATTATTGCATTTTTAACATCAATTGGTATTATTACTCCACTATTTTTAACACGTAATAGACGCTATGCTTACTTTATTCTAATATTTGTTGCTGTAGTTATTACCCCAGCTGATTTTATTAGTGATATAGTAATGTCTATTCCACTTATTCTTATATATGAATTAAGTGTTTTAATAAGTAAGTATATTTATAAAAAAAGAGGTGACTAGAATGGGATTCTTACGTGATATAGGAGCTCCTGGAGTTATAGTGTTAGTTCTTGCAGCACTCCTTATCTTCGGGCCTAAACGACTACCAGAATTAGGTGAATCAATCGGAAAAATGTTTACATCATTTAAAAAATCAATATCTGGATTAACTGATGATGAATCGTCTTCTGATAAAAATGAAAATGAAAAAGAAAATAAATAAAGAAGTAGTTTTTTATTAGTAATGTTAACTAATAAAAACTACTTCTTTTACTTTTAACGAATTTATTTTGCTAATTCTTTTAAATCATAAGGAGTCAATTGATAAACTTGATTTATCCAGTTATGGTAAAATAGGTACGCTACTCCACGCCAAGTATTTTGAGGTGTTTTTGTATCGTCATCATTTGGATAATAGTTATATGGTACTTCTATAGGAAGATTGCTATTTTTATCTCTTAAATATTCATTTTGAAGTGTATCTGCTTCATACTCTATATGCCCTGTTATAAATATTTTTCTTAGGTCTTTTGTTGCTAATAACAATGTACCAACATCTTCAGATCTTGCCAATACATCTAATTCAGGAACAGTAGATAATTTTTCTTCTTCAATTTTTGTATGTCTAGAATGTGGCGCTAAAAAGCTATCCGTAAAACCACGTGTTAATGAATGATTTTCTATTATTACATCGTGTTCAAATACACCAAAAATTTTTGCGTCAACCTGCTCTTTTTTAATTCCAAAATGATGATATAAACTTGCCTGAGCAGCCCAACATATATTTAAAGTTGAAAATACATGCGTCTTACTCCACTCAAAAATTGATTTTAATTCTTTCCAATAATTTACTTCTTCAAATTCTAAATGTTCTATAGGTGCTCCAGTTATTATTAAAGCATCATAGAAATTATCTTTTATTTGGTCAAACGTAGTATAGAACTTCTTCAAATATGAATTTGCTGTGTTTTTAGCTTGATGTGTTGCTACATGTAAAAATTCTACTTTAATTTGGATAGGAGAATTCCCAAGTAATCTAAGTAATTGTCTTTCAGTCTCTTCTTTTTTAGGCATTAAATTAAGAATAAGAATATTTAATGGTCTAATATCTTGATTTTTCGCTCTATTTTCTTCTATTACTATTACTCCCTCTTCTAATAATGTATTTTTTACTGGTAAATCATTTTGTATACAAATTGGCATAATTCTTTTCCTCCTAAAATTATTGATAATAAAAAAACGCCCCTACTATATCTTTGATACAGTAGGGACGACTATAATCGTGTTACCACCCATTTTTATAAATAATCTCGCGATTATTCACCTTACTTGGTACGTGCTCATACCATTGTGTTATATCGTACACTCACGTAGTTACCTATTAGATAACTATAACTCCAAGACCATTTTCAAATAAACACTATTTTACCTTCTCACACCAACCGAAGGTTCTCTGTTTTAATAATAAATTATTTTACTTATCTTTTCTTTGTTCAATTCTATTAAATTACTTATAGTATAATGAATTTACTGTATTTTGTCAATGAATAATAGACTAATTATTATCTTTTTTTCGTTTTAGTGCTATCGCACCTATTATGCCCATTACACCTAAAGATACCATATTAGTTTCTGTGCTACCAGTATTCGGTAGTATTCTTTGAGCTACTATTTTACCTGGATTTACTTCCGGCGTTGGCTGTGGTTCCGGTGCTGGCTGTGGTTCCGGTGTTGGCTGTGGTTCTGGTGTTGGCTGTGGTTCTGGTGTTGGCTGTGGTTCTGGTGTTGGCTGTGGTTCTGGTGTTGGCTGTGGTTCCGGCGTTGGCTGTGGTTCCGGTGTTGGTTGTTTTTCTTTATACTCCCAATTACCAATAAATTTAATATCAAAATTACCTACCGTTACTTCCGATTTATCATATCCTCTAAATATCCATTCACCATTTCCTTCTACAACACGTATCTGACTAGGTGTAGTTGGTTTAATCTTATTACCTTTTTTGTATACTACACTATCACTTGGCAGTAAATTTAGTACTTCATCTGGCAACATTTTTCCAGGTGTTATACTTTCAAACTCATATGTAACTTTATATTCATTTTCCTTCCATTGAGCTACTAATAGAGTATCTTCTGTTAATTCAGTGCTATAGTCAAATATAGTTGTTTCTCCCTGTTTGGCCCAACCAACAAAGACAAAATCTTCTTTTATAGGATCTGATGGCTTTGTTGCAACTGTTCCAGAATCAATAACTTGACGATCAACTTTACTAGGTTGTCCACCTTGTGTATCAAAATCAACATTTATTTGTTTTATCCAAATTGCATAGACAGTTAAATCCTCTGTAACTTTAGTCTCTCCAGTAAATGTTATTCCTGTACCATCTGCTTTTGTGTTCCATTCTTTAAATCTATACTTGTTACCATCTACCTCTATATTAGCAGGATTATTTGGCATAGTATCACCTACTACAGAGTTCGTAGGTTTCGTATTAGTATTTAGTCCATCTGTTTGAATTGCACCTTTGTGTTCAACATTTACTTTCCCAAGATTTTGTTCACTTGCATCATTATATTGAGTTGTATTTTTATTAAAATCAACTTTATTAAACTCAAAATTCAGCTCCATTATCTTTCCTTCTGTTTTAGGTAGTGAACGTGGCCCCCCAAAGCCCCAAATACTATACAATTTTACCCATCCATCTACATAACCACCTATTTCAAGTGGTTTTGCTTCTTGTTTAGCTATCTTTAGAATTTCCTCTTTACTTATAGAAAAATTATCTTCTTTATTTGAAATTAATTCCATATCACTTGCTGCTATAGCTAACGGAACATTTTCTTGCATATTTTCAATTCTTCTTATTCTTGTACGTAAAACAAACTCATTATCAACTAAACTTTCTGTTTTAAATGTTATATGTGAATTTGGATTATCTTTTGTAACTTCAAAATTCGCATCTATCTTATTATTATTTTTATCAAGTACCATATGTGGCTGGAATGAATATGATTTTAAGAAAAAGTCTAATTCATTTGCTAATTTTATTCTTTTATCAAATTGAACATGTAAATCTACATAAGTGTATTCCTTATTTGCTGGATCATTTAACTTAGTTGAATCAGTTGTTGGATAGTACTCAGTAGTCCCTGGTTGGAAATAATGTGATGGACTATATCGTACTACTGCAGTCGTAAATGGATTCAATGTAAATGATGCTCCTAAATTTAAATTCTGTTTATTATTTAAATTACCATCTACATAATAAGTTGTTGCTTTTTTATCCCCCGCTCCATCAGTATTTTTTACATCCATATCATTATATACCGTTTTTTCTACCGTAGTATTCTTGTTTACCTCTAGTTTTCCTGTAAGATTACTCGGGCTAAGAGCTGACATGGCTGATAAATAAACTGCATAAACCTTTTCCCCACCTTTTATACCGTTTGGAAATAAAGTTTCTATTGACTCATTTTTATATACCATGATTCCATCTGATCCACCAGTATAATTTGGAATATTAGAAAAACCTTGAAAATATGCCTTAGAGAATCCCCCACCAGTATCACTTGTATTCGCACTATTTCCATCAGCATCTGTATGATCAAGTTTCTCATCTTTATTTGTAAATTTAACATCTGTATTACCATTATTAGTGACAAATGTTACAGTTCCATTATAATTATTCTCTATATCACGTTTTTTTCTTACAGTCGTACTTTCTGTTGCTACAGAATTTTCTGAAGCTGTAACTTTATTTTCTAAATTATTGTCCCCTTCTACTACTCCTTGTTTAGTCTCTTTACCATTATCCTTTTCAGTTTTATCTACAACTACTCTAGAAGTTGAACTCTCTCCCTCTTCCACTGTATCACTTGCTAACGCCACCCCTCCTGAAATTATAAAACTACATGCTATAAGTACAGAAACTACACCTACTTTAAACTTTTTTATACCAAATGTATTATGTCTTTCCGACTGTTTGTTTCCTTTTAATTTCATTATATTTCTCCTTCTTTTGCTATATCATCTTAAACTAATTATATATTTTTTAATGTTTTTAGTCAATATTTTATCTTTTATAGAATGTCTCTAATGCTGATAATGTCAAATAATCAATATTTTAATCTTTTTCAATAAAATATTTCTTAAAAAATTAAGTCAATATCAATATTACCATATGATACTACTATATAACTATACATACTTTTATATAACCTTACTCTAATTTTACTATTTATTAAATTCTACTAATGTAAATTTCTCTCCATCATAGTCTAAGACACTTACTGAAGTATTAATTATTACTCCATGAGTAACTTCTTTTATACCTTTTTCTGTAAGAAATGAACGAATTAATCCACCATGACAAACAGCTAAAATAGTTTTATCAGGATTTTCACTATATTTTTCTTTAAAGAACTCCTCTACTCTATCTGCGGCTTCAGTATCAAGTTCCATCCCACGTGTTTCACCTGCTTTAAGACCTGCACCATACTCTGCAAAAGAAACTCCTTCATAGCCACCGTATGATTTTTCTATTAAACGTTTATCTTTAATTACTGATAAGTTTTTATTATTTTCACTGTTAGAATTATCTAACATATATCTTGCTGTATCAAATGCTCGTTCTAACGTACTGCTATATGCAACATCAATCTCATGTCCTTCAAGTTTTTTTCCTGCTTCTTTACCTTGACGAATTCCTTCTTCATTTAATGGTATGTCACTATGACCTTGAACTTTTTTATTTTTATTATAATCTGTCTCTCCGTGACGTGCTAAAATTATGCGCATATGTATCTCTCTTCCTATTTTTTTATACTCACTATTATAAAATACATATAGAAAAAAATAAAGTAGTATATTGTTAGACTACTTTATTTTCAATCTTCTAGATATTAAATTTTTCTAATGTAAACTCCTGGCCATTAAAGTTTACAACATTTAATGATGTATTATTTATCATTTCATTATGTGGATATAATCCTAAAGTTCGTAAAAATATACGAATTAGCGCCCCATGACAAACTACAAAAATTGTTTTTCCTTTGTATTCATCATATTGATTAATAAAAAACTCAGACGCTCTTTTATATA
>CAUUEM010000043.1:0-8902 GCA_963544045.1 uncultured Gemella sp.
ATTTAGTTCCTTCTAATTGAAATGATGATACCTCAGTTATGATTAAAGAATTAGGATGATTATAAGCTACCTCTATTGATGGATAGCCTATATTTCCTGCTAAATACACATCTTTATTACTTTGCTTTAAAATATCATAAGTCATTTGAGTAGTTGTAGTTTTACCATTTGTACCAGTAATTGCTACCATATCTACATTAAATAAAGTATTAGCTAATTCTATTTCTGTAATAATATCAATTTTTTTCTCAATAGCTTTTTGTAGAAAATCAATCTGGTACTTAATTCCAGGATTTTTTATTATCAAATCAATTTCATCCAGCAAATAAAGTGGATGTCCTCCATCAATAATAGGTATTCCTAAATCACGTAATTCGTTAGCATGTGCATCATTACTCAAATCATCATATGCATTTACAACTACATTATAATTTAACTTTTTTAAAATTTTTGCTGTTGAATATCCACTTCTTGCAAAACCTAAAACTAGTATTTTTTTATTTTTTAAATCTAACATATTAAATCACCCCTAAAAAGTATCCTACTCCTGAAGAAATCAAAGCTATTATTACAAATAAATAAACTGTTTTTACCTCACCGTATCCTGACAATTCAAAATGGTGATGTAATGGAGACATTTTAAAAATTCTCTTCCCAGTCTTTTTAAAATATGCAACTTGAATAATAACAGATAACGTTTCAAGTATATATACTAATCCTATGAAAATAAACGCTATTTCTTTATGTAAAATTATTGAAATAGCTGCTAAAATACCTCCTAATGCTAGTGATCCAGTATCACCCATAAATATTTTAGCTGGATTTTTGTTAAATAATAAGAATCCTATTAAGGCTCCTACTAATACTAAACAAAATACAAAAACTGGAAAATTATTTTCCTTATATGCTAATAAAGCAAATGTACTTGTTGTAATAATTGTTACGCTAGTAGCTAAGCCATCTAAACCATCTGTTAAATTCACAGCATTAGAAAATCCAGTTTGCCAGAATACAACAAATATCATATAAAGATAAGATATGTTAAGTTGATATTCTAATCCAGGTATATAGATATAATTTATGTCTTCATAAATAAATTTAACTAATACATAGAATATTATAGAAAATAATATTTGTAACATTAATTTTTTTCTTGGGGCTAACCCATCATTTTTCTTTTTTACTACTATTAACATATCATCAATATACCCAATTATTGAAAATGAAATAGTCGTATAGATAAATAGAATATAGTATTTAATATTTGAACTATCAATAAACATTGCAATTATTAATGCAAGTACGGTAGCAACTATAAAAGAAATACCTCCCATAGTTGGTGTCCCTTTTTTATGCATATGACTTTGAGGTCCTTCTTCTCTAATTGCTTGCCCAAATTTTAAATAATGCAAATACTTTATTAACCTTGGTAACATTAATACGGTTACTAAAAAAGATACTACTAATAACGATATTGCTACCACTATATTTGAATTACTCATTGTTTTCTCCTAACTAAATTTTATTTTTATACTCTCTCCTTTTTTCACACTTCTTCCCGCTGGAATAGATTGTGATTGCACATATCCATTTCCTTCTACTTCAATATCTAAACCAGATAATTGTTTATAAGTTAAAACTTCTGCTTTTGACCAACCTGCAAAATTAGGTAATTGAATATTCTCATCTGATAAAAGTAAAAATACTTTATCATCTTTTTTAAATATATTATTTTTAGAAGGGAATTGATTTAAAACATTTTTTCCACTTCCTATTAAAACAACACTTTTAGTTTGTTTAGCCAGTTTTTCTACTGCAGAAGTTGAACTACTTCCAATATAATCATCCATTGTATAAGTTGTTACTTCATTTGAAGAATCATTTTTCTTAACATTTAAGTAATTAAGCGTATTTTCCATTACAGGTTTAAAAATCTCTGATGACCCTTTAGCAAAACTTTCTGCAAGGTTTTTATTTGGTAATTTCATACCAGTATAAACAATAACTTCAGGATTTTCACTAGGTGCATATCCTATAAATGAGTGTAACACTTTATATTGACTACTGTAGTATTTACGGCTTTTTGGATCTACTACCTGTGCTGTCCCTGTTTTCCCCGAAACAGTATAATTATCTAACGCATATTTTTTACCACCTTGTGCCCAACTTCCATTTACTACTCCATATAATTCTTCTTTCATTTTATCTACAGTAGCTTTAGAAATTGGATTTCCAACAATAGTTTTCTGACCACTATTAACATCTTTATTTAAAGTTTTATCATGAATTCTTTGTAAGAAATATGGTGATAACATATTTCCATCATTTAAAATTGCAGTTTCAGCCTGCACCATCTGCATTGCTGTTACTGTACTACCTTGTCCAAATACAGTAGTTGAAGCTGAAAGTTTGTTATTAAACACTAAATCTCCGCTTGCTTCATTATTATATAAAGCTCCTGTTGTTTTACCAAAACCAAATTTTTCTAATCCTGTTTTTAACTTTTCTGTTCCTAAGTCTTGTAATAATGTTAACATTAAAGCATTCGAAGATTGTTGGAATCCATGTCTTTGAGTTATAGTACCCCACCCTACTTTATTCCAGTCATAAATAACAGTATCTTCTACTCTATATGATCCTGATCTATAGTATTTCAGTGGATCATATAAGTTGTTTTCCATTATAACTGAAAGTGTAAATGTTTTAAATGTTGATCCAGGCTCGTAAGCTGAATTATAAAAAATATTAGACCAAGCACTCTCTAAGTTTTCTTGAGTATTTGGATTGAATGCAGGTGTTTGACCCATTCCCAATATTTCACCAGTTTTAGCACTCACAACAATAGCAAACGCACTTTCTGGTTCATATTTTTCTTGAACATCTTTAAGGGTATTATCTATATAAGCTTGAATATTTTTATCTATTGTTAAGTAAATATCTGCCCCGTCTACTGGATTTATTTCAACTTTAGGAATATTAGAAACAACTTTCCCCCATGCATCTTTTGCATAAGTTATATGTCCTTCTTTACCTTTTAAGTAGTAGTCAAAAGTTTTTTCCACGCCTAAACGTCCTGTTATAAGATCGCTATCTGGAGAATTTTGAGCAAAACCTAAAAAGTTTCCTAACATACTTCCATTAGGATAATATCTTTTTGTAGTAGCTATAAAGCTAATACCTGGAAGTTTTAAATCTTCTATTTTTTTCTTATCCTCAACGCTTATATCTTTTCCAGCAGTCCCAAATTCTACTTGGTATACACCTTGTTTTTGTAATGTCTCTTTAATTTTACCTTCATCAAGTTTTACATATTTTGCCAATTCTCTAGCTGTTTTATCGATATCAACAACGTGACGAGGATTATCCTTATCTTCTGTAGCTTTATCAGATACTACAGCAACTAGTTTATATGATTCAATATTATCAGCTAAGATATTTCCATTTCTATCATATATCTTTCCTCTATTAGGCTGTAAACTTGTATCAATTTTATATTTTTGATCTGCTAACTCTGATAAGTTTTGGCCTCTCACTGTACCTATTAACATCATCTGACCAATATTAGCTATTAATATCCATACAAAGAAAAAAACAAAAATTATAAAAAATACCATTTTTGTTCTTCCTCTTGAGATATAATCTTTTCTCTCTAAGCTTTTTTTATCTTCCAAAAAGCCAAGAGTAATTATATTCCGTAAAAATTTTTTCAATTATCTCACTACCTTTATATTGTCATTTTGGACTTTCATTCCCAAACTCTCAGCTATTTTTTTAACTCTTTCATATGAAGATAGATTGTTAATAATAACTTTTTGTTCATTATTTTCCTTTTGCTTTTCTGCAATAACTACTTCATTTCTCTGCTGAGCACTTTTTAATGAATATAATTCCCCTTTATAGTTTAACATAACTATGTTAGTAAGTAAAATAACTCCTCCAAATACAACATAGCCTATCTTTTCAACTACGTTGAATTTTACTTTTTCTTGTACCTTTCTAGTACCATATTCTCTACTATATACTTTTAACGTTGCCATCTTTCCTTTATTCCTTCTCTTTTTAATTTATTATATTTGTACTTCTGCTACACGTAATTTTGCACTTCTAGATCTATTATTCTCCTCTAATTCCTTATCGCTTGGACAAATAGGTTTTCTAGTAATTAACTTTAATTTTGATAAGCTCTCATTTGGCAATATCGGAAGATTTTTAGGAATCTCCTTGTTTTTTGCATATGAATTAAAAATTTGCTTACATATTCTATCTTCTAATGAGTGGAAAGTAATTACTGAAATTCTTCCACCTACTTTTACAATATCTATAGCCTGTTCAAGAGAGTTTTCAAAAACTGAAAGTTCATTGTTTACTGCTATTCTTATTGCTTGAAAGACTCTTTTTGCTGGGTGTCCTCCAGTTCTTCTTTTAGCTGCAGGAATTGATTCTTTAATTATATCTACTAATTGAAAAGTTGTTTCTATTGGTGCTAGTTCTCTTTTTTTCTCGATATTTCTTGCGATTTGTTTAGAAAATTTTTCTTCTCCATAGCGGTAGAAGATTCTTACTAAATCATGATAACTATATTCGTTTACTATTTCATAGGCACTAATACTTGCGTCAGTATCCATTCTCATATCTAATCTAGTATCATAATTGTAACTAAATCCTCTTTCAGGTGTATCTAACTGTGGTGATGAAACCCCTAAATCGTATAATACACCGTCAACTTCATAAACATTTTGCTCCGCTAATTTTTCTTTTAAATTTTCGAAATTTGATTTTATAAAGACAACTTTATCTGCGTATTCAGATAATTTAATTTTTGCATTTTCAAGAGCTACATTATCTTGATCAAATGCATATAACTTTCCTGTTGTAAGTTTTTTTAATATTTCAAGGCTATGTCCCGCACCCCCAAGAGTACAGTCTACATAAATCCCATCTTCTTTTATATTTAATCCTTCTACGGCTTCTTCTAATAATACACTATAATGTTTAAACATTTTTTCCATCCTAAAAATCAAAATCTTCTAACTCTTCTGCAATTTCTTCAACACTAGCTTCACTTTCAACTAATAAATCTTCCCATCTATCTTTATCCCATATTTCTATTCTATTAGAAAGTCCATTAACCACACATTCTTTTTCTAAAGATGCGTGCTCAATTAGTGAATTTGGAATATTTATTCTTCCTTGTTTATCGATCTCAACTTCAGTCGCCCCTGAAAAGAAGAAACGTTGGAAAGTACGTGCATTTTTCTTTGTAATAGGTAGTGATTTTATCTTACTTTCCACTTTTTGCCACTCTTGTAAAGAATAACCAAATAAACAAGAATCTAAACCTCTTGTTATTATAAACTTTTCTCCTAAATCATCTCTAAATTTTATTGGTATACTAAGTCTTCCTTTAGCATCCATTTTATTGTTATATTGACCGATAAACATAATCTCACCACCTTACTTATATAATTTACCACATTTCCCCACTTTTTTCCACTATTTTTCGAAAAATAATTATTTTCTTGCATATTTTTTAAATTTAGTTATTACTTTAATAAAAAAAGAGTCTATAAAATTTAATTAAAAATTTTATAAACTCTTTTTTTAATAATATTCTCTTTCATTTTCACCATCTAAAAAATATGAATTTGTTAAAGATTTAATTCTATCTACAATTCTTACCGCTTTCGTATAATCAACCTTATTATTAGAGGTTGAAACAAACTCTAACAAATCATCATATGATAGATTTGAAGTAAAAAATGTTGGAAGCTTTTCTGCCTCACGATAATTGATAATAGGTCCCAAAATTTCATCTCGAATAAAATCCGTAGTATTTTCTGCACCGATGTCATCGATTAGTAAAATTTCTTGTGTTCTAATTATATCCACATATTCGGTATAATCATTGTTGCTAATTCGAGATTTTATTTTTCTTATAAATTCAGGATAATATATTATTGCAGGCTGCTTTCCGTTTCTTTTCAAGTAATTATATACGCAACCTAGTAAAAAGGTTTTCCCTGTACCAGTAGCTCCGTAAATATACGCACCTTTTTTACTTTTATTTTCTAGTATATCATTACAACCTCTTATCAACTCACGAGCTAACAAACCTTTTTCTTTAGTTTTTGATAAATTTTCAAAACTATATGTTAATATTCTGTTAGCGATATATTCCGTTTTAATTTTATTACCAAGTTGACTTGCTAGCCTATATTGTTTATACTGTTCAGTTTCAGTATAAGTAATATTAACTTCACCATTATTTAATGATAATTTAGGTTTGTGATTTAAATCTAATGAGGCATCTTTAGAAATATAATATTGATAAAATTTTTCTAAATTATTATAGATATCTTCTTTAGTAAAATTATTTACTTGAATAAAATCAATAATATCTTTATCGTTTAACACCCGTGTAGATATAAATTCCTCATACATTTTATTTGATTTTTCTGGAATAACATTAGATACTTTCTTCATTATATATCCCTCTTACTATTCAATTCTTTTAGCATCTCACTAAATGCTTCTTCATCTTCTTTAGTTACAGTTCTATTTTTAGTAGTATTTTCTGTTGAAGATGTATCTTTTCTTTTTTGAAGATACTCAGGAAATGGAGCCATATACATTCCCTTGTTCTTACTATTTGTACTTTTGACTTGTTTACTATTAGTTTTTCTATTATTACTTATTGTTTGTCTTTCTTTTACATATTCGATAGCATCTTTTGCCCCTAGTAATTTTTTACTACTCCAGGTACTAGCAATTTTATCCATATAATTAAAGTTTGGAATACCAGGCGAATTACTCATTTTTATAGAATACTCTAATAAAATATTTAAAACTCCTGTAGGAAAATTATATTTTTTTTGTAATTTATTAATAGCCTCTGCATCTACTGTAGAAATAATTAAATTCATTTTTTTGTTTAGATAATCAATATAATTTGTATTATCAGTAGCTTTAATAAACTTATCTTGTTCTGTTAATTCAACAGAATCTTCTTCAATTTTCCTTATAATCATCTTATCAAGTGTAGGTATATTTTGTTTCCTAACATTTACAAACAATTGGACTAAATAATCTTTTAACTTATTGATATTTAATACTGATCCACCATTTTCAACATCTAAACTATTTTCTATTGCTTTTGCCATATCTTGAGGCGTTACTTTATAAAGATGCGCTAATCCTAGTATATCTTCTTTTGTCTTTTTATTATCTAATATGTCTACAATATAACTATTTGCTAAAAAATAACTTAACTTAGAAAAATCAAAATAATATTCATCTAAATTAGCACCTTTGTCACTATCAAAAACTTGTGTATTAAGATAATTATTATTAACATTTTCCAAATTATAAACATCAGAAAATGTTGCTGTTAAATCTTGAAAACTATTAAAAGAAACTTTATTATTAGAGAATGTTTCTTTAATTTCAGTATATTGACTAGATCCTATTGTATTTTCTAATAATTGAGATAACATTGCATTTTCAAAAAATTCGTTAAAAGTTAAAGCATCCTTTAACTTATAAACATACTGTCCTACACCGTCATTATCAATATAATAAGTTGATAATAATCCTAATGCTTCTAATTTCTTTCGAGATGAAGTGAATTTTCTAGAATCTAAAGAAAGATTATCAAAAATATCATAATGTAAAAAGTTCTTTGATAAATTTCTATCACCTAATATCTTAGTTCCTAAAAATTGATATAATTTTACTGCATCACTCCCAATTAAGGGAAGATACAGTAAATTTAATTCTTGTGATTTACTTGCAACATTAAAATCATTATACACACAATAAAAGTCTTTAGGAGAAATACTATTTACCATTATTTTCATCCATTACTTCAATTATTATTTGTGTATATTCTAATGCATATATAAACTCAGGATTAAAATCATATTTAATCTTATCATCATTTTTTAATGGCGCAAAAAATGATTTTACAAGAATAGGATAGATATTGTCTAATAGTAATTTTGCATTATCATTTTCATAAAGAGTACGCAAGAAATTAAAAACTTTTCTTACACTTGAGATGAACTCCTCTTTAGAAGGCGTACTAACATTTGTATAACTTTCAATTTTAGTAGCGAAATTTAATATATTCTCTTTATCCTTTTTAGCTACAAAAGTACGCAGATCATCAATAAGTTGGTACATATAGTTAAAGAAATTCTCAAAATTTTCAAGGTATTCATTATTAATTATTTTAGATTCATTTTTTAATAATAATTGATTAATGTTATAGTCAGTTACAAATAAATATATTTTATAAAGATCAGAAAACTCAACATCGCTTAGTTCACAATAATCTTTAACAATATTATTGATACTACTTCCCTCTTTGTATATGTTATATAAAGTATTCAACCAAATAAATTCTTCTAACTGTTTTTCATTAATTAGCGTAACAAGATAATTATTGAAACTATAATCTTTATCATCTTCAAAAATAACAGAAGTTCTTCCTTCTACTCTTGATAATAAAGAATTAAATTCATGTTCGACTTCTTCTGAATATTGTTCCTTATCAAAATCTGGTTTTAAATTAGCTTTTATTCTTCTAAACTCATCTAAACTATTATCTAAACTTTCTATTCTTTCTTGATAAACCTCATTATATCCTGGTTTATGAGAATAATAAAAAGTTTCAATAGCTTTATTAAATTCTAAAACTTTTCCTAATATTTTTATATAAGCAACTTTAATGTTTTTATTATTTGATACTTGATTAATTTTTGTTAAGGCATTTAATATATCTTTTTTATTTTCATTAGTTAATACTAATGTCTTTTCATCTTCTAGATAAAACATTCTACTACCTCCTTAAAGTATATTACTATAATATGATACTCTATTTTTCAAATAAAATCAAATTAAG
>CAUUEM010000044.1:0-8720 GCA_963544045.1 uncultured Gemella sp.
CAGCATTCTCTACTATTTTTACTTCTATATTATTCTTTGGTAACTCTTCTAAATCATCACTTGGTAATGTTTTACTACCAAAGATAAAGAATCGAGGAATTTTATAACTATAGAACATATCACGCCAAGGTACTTCTCTAACTTCTATAGCATCCCTTGATATTTGATATGCTGCTTCTGACAACCAATTCCTCAATGTTGCTGCCCACATTGTATTCTTTCCATTTGCACAATATTCTATTAAACTACTAATTCTACTCTTATAATTCTCTTCAGTATATTGAGCAACAGCCCAGCTAGTTCTCCCCTTAGTAGCAGGATCTAAATTAGGTTCAGTTAATATTAAACGATCTATTTTATCTTCACATAACCCACAAAGTTCAATAGAGATCGCCCCTCCTAAACTATGGCCAAATAATATAACTTTATTTAAATTCAAATCTTCTAAAAATTCACTCAAATATTTTGCATGATTTTTAACCTTATATTCAAAGTCAAGAGGTTTATCACTATAGCCTGCTCCTAACAAATCTATTAATATTCTTCTATGACCTAAGAATTCTTTCTTATTTGCTATCTCAACATAATCAAAAGAACCTGCACAACCTAATCCATGAATAAATATTATCGGTATTCCTTCACCAGGAAAATCATTATATCTAATTTTATAATTTTTATTTCTTAATTGATATTCTTTCATAAATTATCCTCCCAGATATTTGTAACCTTATTATATCATTTATTATTATAAGTTTAAATAATAGTTATTACTTTTTTTTTTCTTCTATTTGTTATATAATCGTAAAGGTATATTTTAAAATTTAGATAAGGAGCATTTTCAATGATATTTACAGAAATTAGCAGTGATGAACTACAATTATTTCAGGAAAAAAATAATAATCGCTACTATTTATCACAATCAGCTGCATATAGCAAAATGGCAATTTCTAATAACCTAAAAACGAAAATACTAGCTGTAAAAGAAAACGATGAAATAATTGCATATTCAACATTTATATACTTCCCTTATAAAAAATTCTTTTATAAAGTTACAGCTCAATTTGGCCCTATTATGGATTATTCTAATACTAAATTAGTAAAATACTATATGGAACAATTAAAAAAATACTTCGCTAAAGACTTAAGAGTCCTTTGTGTTAGAGTTAACCCATTCTTAAACGAACGAATTTACAAAGATGTTGAATATATTGAAACTACTAGGGAATCTATAGAAACGGATAAAATATTAACTTCACTGGGGTATAAAGCACTTGATGATGATTTATTCACAAATCCCACTCTGGCTTCGCGTTGTGTTTTTTCAAAAGAATTAGATGATTCTATCACTGAGGCGAATATTCTAAAAAATATCTCACAAATAGCTAGATACACTATTAATAAAACACTTAAAGAAGGGGTTCTTATTAGAGAAATTGATATTTTTAATGAAGATGATGCGAAAATCTTTGATATGATAAACAGAGACACAGAAACTAGAATTAATTTTGAACTAAGAGATAATGTTTACTTTAAATCCCTTAAAAAAAATCTTGGTGATAAATTACATCTATATGTATCTTATATAGACTGTGATTTATTCATTGAAACAACTACTACAACAATTTCAAACCTTAAAAAAGAACGTAGTGATTTAGAAGAAAAACTATCACAAGGTAAAGTCAATGTTAAAAAGGCAACTAATCGATTAAAAGAATATGATGAAAATATTTCTATATGGTATAAAAAAATAGATAAAATAAAAGAGTTAAAAGAAGAAAATGATAACATTATTTATCTATCTTGTGCAAGTTTTATTGAATCTGGACAAGATTTAATTTACTTTTCAAGTGGAGCCATGGAAAAATTTCATCGTTATGAAGGACCTTCTGCAATACTATATCATATGTTGAAATTTGCAATAAATAAAGGTTTTAAATACTTCAACTTCTTTGGTACAGCTAAAGATTTCGAAACTGAACAATCTGCTGACTATGGTGTTCTTCAATTTAAACGAAACTTTAATGGTAACATTGAATACTTCATGGATAACTACGAAGTTCGTAATGCAATAGGTAAAGTTTGGAAAATATAAGGCTCTGTGTCAAATACGGGGCATGAAAAGATAGTGCTATGAAATGCTAAGCAGCGTGGAGCTGCTTGGCATTTTTACTATGCTTACCAACTCTTTCATTATTCTTATATTTAGAAACAAATAACCTAGACATAATCAAAATGCGTAACCTAAAATTATCAAAACTATTATAGCCATAAGAAACTCTTTTAACTAACTTAATCTTATTATTAAAACCTTCTAACGGACCATTAGAATACTCATACTTAACACTATTAACCATGTATTCTCTATATCTTTTCATCGTCTTAATTGCTTTAGCTATACCTCTAGGTAAGCTAGTTGTATCCATATCCATTAGTTCCTTTAAACTTACTTCATCTCTATGTTTGATCGCTTTTTGTACTTCTTGTGTTATCTCATAACTAGTTTTGAACGACTTATCTAAGGATAATATATAATTTAATACATCTCGTCTAGTTACCAATTTCCCAAAACTCCTATTGTAAAAATACTTTTCGTAATCCACTTTATCCTTATCAGCCAGTACTAATCTCCAAAAGTTCTTTAGTATGGTATAATTTCTACCTTCTTTTCCTTTTTTTCCTCTATAGATATTCATTAGTCTTACTCTTTCTTTATTTAACTCTCTATTTATATTTTGAATGATATGAAATCTATCAATTATTATACGGGAATTAGGAAAATGTTTTTTTATTATATCCATATATGGTGGGTATATATCAATACAGATTGTTTTAACCTTGTTTTTTGTTTTTCTTTTAAATCTAAGGAAGTAACTATTTAGGATATATTTTGTTCTACCTTCTACTATATCTATAAAGTCATGTGTTTTAGCATCCGAAAATACAAAACTCATTGAATACACTTACTATCTTTTGTTGATTTTATTTCATTAAAGCATAAGTGTTGAGGGAGGCTTTTATAACAATTTACTTCTACTTGATTTCTACAAGATTTAAGTACTCTTATTGTTGTATTTTCTGATACGTTATGTTCTTTAGATATTTGTTTAAATGATAATGTAGCTGTTAAAGCTTTTAAGATTGATAGTTTTACATTTTGAGAGATGTGACAATGTTTAAGTACAAGAGATGTTTTAGCTACAAACTTTTTATTGCATTGTTTACATTTAAATCTTTGTTTTTTTAGAGTTAATCGTGAGGGTATGCCTGATAGTTTCAGTAGGTTTATTGTAGTAGGTTCATTAAATCCATTTTTTACTACTTTATTACTATTACAGCATTCGCATTTTGTTGGATTATATGTCAGAATACCTTTAAATATAAAGTGTGTTTGTCCTTTTATTTTTTCTTTTTTGAAGGTATGATCTAATATTATATTTTTATCTTTTATTTGCAGTAATTCTGTGATACAATTATTCATGACAAATATCCTTTCTTAAGTATTTAGGCTCACTTTATATTTTATTGGATATTTGTCTTTTTGTATATAGAATTAAAATCCGGAGCATGGTTTTTTTCCATGCCCCGGATTTATTATATTTATTCTGATTTTTTAGTTGCTTTTTTTGTAGCTTTTTTTACTTTTTCTTTTTTTTGTGGTTTATTGTTTTCTGGATACATTACTTTATCTACTAAACCAAATTCACACGCTTCTTCAGCACTTAAATAATTATCACGTTCTGTATCACGTTCAATTACTTTAATTGTTTGACCTGTTCTGTCTGCTAAAATTTTATTTAATTTTTCACGTGTTCTTAGTATATGTCTAGCAGCAATTTCTATTTCTGTTGCTTGACCTTGAGCTCCACCTAGCGGTTGGTGAATCATAACTTCTGCATTTGGTAATGCATATCTCTTACCGATAGTTCCAGCTGCTAATAAGAATGCTCCCATACTTGCAGCCATACCCATACAAATCGTTACAACATCACATTTAATGTGTTGCATTGTATCATAAATTGCAAAACCAGCAGTTACACTTCCTCCTGGAGAGTTAATGTAAAAATAAATATCTTTCTCACTATCTTGTGCCTCTAGGAATAAAAGTTGGCTCGTAATTGAGTTAGCAACTTGATCGTTTACTTCTGATCCTAAAATAATAATTCTATCTTTTAAAAGTCTTGAATAAATATCGTACGCTCTTTCCCCTTGAGAAGTTTGCTCTATTACCGTAGGAATTAAATTCATGTTCTTACCTCCTATATTGTACTTCACTTGATATTATATATCAAATTTGGTCAATAATCAAATTTTATCTTTTTTAATTAATTTTCTTATCTGGGAATAACATTCTTAATACATCAAGAGATAACCTTCTTGATTTACCTGTATGAGGATAAATATGCATCATCATCATTGGATTAAAATTAGCTTCTATTACTCCATAATTTTGATTTGTAGCTGACTGTTTAATATCTTTGATAATTAAGTCTACACCGCATACCTTAGCCATCATAGCATCAGAAATCTCAACAGCAAGTTTCTTATAACTCTCATCTACTTCATCAGTCATATCTACAGAATCCCCACCAGTACTTATATTAGAATTTTCTCTTAAATAAGCTATTCGACCTTCTTCTAAGATTGTATCAAAACTAAGCCCTTCTTCTTTTAGCTGTAGGCTTTCTATCTCACCTAATTCTATTTTTTTAAGTGGTGTTTTTTTAGCATCTCCGCGTAATGGATTTTCATTTTTTAATTCTACTAACTCTGCAATAGTATGTTTACCATCACCTACAACATTTGCTGGTACTCTAAGTAACACAGCTTTAGTTTTACCTTCAATTACAAAGAATCTATATTCTGTTCCTTCTATAAATTCTTCTATAAGAATATCTTTATCTTCTTTTAAAGCTAATAATACTGCTTTAGAAAAGTCTTCTATATTATCTGTCCCATGTTTAAAAATTGAAATACCTAAACCAAAATTTGTACTTTTCGGTTTAACTACTATAGGCTTATTTTTTATATAGTCAAATTTCAATAATGCATCATCCAAAGTAGATACTTCGTAACCTCCCGGCACTCTAAAACCTTTTTCAGAAAGAACCTTCTTAGTTACTACTTTATTTTCCATAATTAATGGTGATATATAAGTATCTTTACTAGTCATATTACCATTCTTCACATACTCAACCTTACCTTTATGTTCCAAACGAATAAATTGATCATTTTCATCAATGACATCTACTTTTATAGCATTCTTAATAGCATCTTCTATTACAGCTTGTGTTGATAGCTCCATATTACTATAGGCGCTTAGTGAATAATATTCTTTCAGCGCATCATCTTTATATTTTTTCGCTAACCTTACACCTAAATCTAGTAAAGTTCCTTCTTTTTCATACTCTCTAACTAATTTCGCAGCAATTGTAAGAGTTGGATCAATTAATTCATTTTCTTTTTCTTCTATTAGTAATATATCACTTTCAGGTAAGCTTAACTCTCTAACCATAGACTTCATATTATCTAGAATATCTAATCCTTCTTCAAGATAAGTAAGTTTATCTAAAGGATTTGATAAAGCTACTTTTCCACTATATTCTTTGCCTAGTTCTTGTGAAGTTTCTTTATCTACTTCTTCCATCCATACTAATGTTTTAATAAATAAATGTATAAATCTAACATCTTTTTCTAAAATCCCAAATGGTGCAAATGGATTTAAGTCGAATAATCTAAATTCAATATACTTAATTCCTTTTTCTGGTAAATCTGCTACCGTATCTGCACCTCTAAATCTAACACTAGAATAAAACTCTTTCTCAGCTATTAGTTTATTATTTTTTACATAGCCTGTTAAGTCAGAAATATATTTTTCTAACGACGAATAAGAAACTACTATATCATCCTCATTAACATATCCAAACTTACTTGTTCGTAAGCTTCTTGCATATCCCTCTGGTTTAATTCCATCAGTAAAATACTTATCTTCAGCAAAAGGAGAAGCACCATATAGATATACTAATAACCATTGATATCTTAGAAATTGACGTGCTAGCTTCATATAAATATCATTTTTAACATCAACAACACTATTATTTGTTATTTCTGCAACACGTTGCATAAAGGTGTCATCAATCTGGAAATTATAATGTATTCCTGATACCATTTGTTTATACTTTCCATATTTTTCTACTAAATATTCTCTATATTCAATATCCCATTCTTTTTCGAACTGAGCTACTTTAATATCCTCAACATCAGGTAGAATAGCTGGTATGCTTAAAGGCCATAAATACTCATCTTCTGGCATATTTTTTAATGTAACTTCATGTATAGCGTTTAATACTCTTATTACATCCTTTTCACTATTTTCAGGTGTAGTTATTAATTCAATCTGTGATTCTGCAAAGTCAGTTTGAATATATGGATGTTCATGACGAGGCTCTAAAACTTTAGGATGATCTGTTTTTGAAATATGACCATCCTCTAAAATTCTTTGACCTTCTTTCTCTAAACCAATTTTCACCATTGAAAATAATTCTTCTAATTGATTGTTTTTAATAATTTTTCTAATTTCCATATCTCATCACTCTCTATAAATAATATGATCACTCTCTATATTATCACAAAATATAAGTTTTGGTAAAAAAAAAAGCTTTAATAGTAATATATTTTTTTTCATAGCTTACAATAATATACTACTTATGATATAATCAATCTATATGTTATGAAAGGAGATAGAAATACACCAACATTGTATTTCTAAAGCAATTTATGATTAGATTAATAGCTAGTGATATGGATGGTACACTGCTTAATAATGAACACAAAATACCAGAAAAAAATATTGAATTAATTAAATATGCTCAAAATAATAATATTGAGTTTGTAGTAGCAACAGGCAGAGCTTATTATGAAGCATTACCTGCTCTTGAAGAAAATAACATAGTTTGTGACGTTATAAGTTTTAACGGAGGAGTTGTTTATAATAAAAATAGAGAAATTATAAGTATTACCCCTCTTCAAATAAAAGATTTATATTATACAATTGGAATTTTTAAAAGTTTAGGTATTAACTACCAACTTTATACAAAAAATACTGTATACACTAATAGTATAGAAACAGATATACAAGCATATTCTGATTTAATACGCTCTATAGGCTCAACTCCAAACGTAGAGCATTTGAGAAAAGAAGCAAAAATAAGGCTTCAAAAAGGTCATATTACTGAAGTAGATAATATTGAATTACACCTAAACGAAGAAGATAATCCACCTATAAAAGTAATTGGTATTTCTAATGATTTTGAAAAATTAGCAAAAGCTCAAAAACTATTATCAGAAAATGATAATATAGCTGTAACATCTTCTGGTAAAAACAACCTAGAAATTATGGATAAGTGTGCAACAAAAGGTCATGCATTAAAACAAGTTGCTGATGAACACAAAATATCATTGAAAAACACATTAGCTATCGGAGATAACCTAAACGATGAAGCAATGTTATCAATAGTTGAATATAGTGTAGCTATGGAAAATGCTATGCCCAAACTAAAAGAAATAGCGAAATATACTACAGAAAAAAATAATGAAGAAGCCGGAGTTGCAGATACAGTCTTTAAACTACTTAACTCTATAAATAACAAAGCAGTTGATGATATAAATAAAACATTAATTAAAAAAGCAATAGAAGCAACTAATTTCTCTTATGTGCCATACTCTAACTTCAAAGTAGGCGCTGCTTTATTAGCAGACAATGGAGAAGTATACACTGGATGTAATATAGAAAATGCTAGCTACACTCCTACTAACTGTGCTGAAAGAACAGCAATATTTAAAGCTGTAAGCGAAGGTATAACAAAATTCAAGAAAATAGCAGTTGTAGGTGGACCTAATGGAAATCTAGACACATATTGCCCGCCATGTGGAGTATGTAGACAAGTAATTGCAGAATTTGCTGATGAAGACTTTGAACTACTTATAGGAACATCAGAAGATGATTATATTGTATATAACTTCTTCAAAGACGTGCTACCACTAAGTTTTACGAAAAATAATTTAAAATAATATTAAAAACGAAGAGATTTTAAAACCTAATAATCTCTTCGTTCTTTTTTCTATTTTCTTTTATTTTATATAAAAAAAGCCGTAACATAAGTTACGACTCGGTTAAGATGACCCGTACGGGATTCGAACCCGTGTTACCGCCGTGAAAGGGCGGTGTCTTAACCACTTGACCAACGGGCCAAAAATATAAAAGGCTATTAGATAGCCTTTTATTCATTTAATGAGCCATGAAGGACTCGAACCTTCGACCCTTTGATTAAAAGTCAAATGCTCTACCAACTGAGCTAATGGCTCATGGCTGGGATACCTGGATTCGAACCAGGGGAATGACGGAGTCAAAGTCCGTTGCCTTACCGCTTGGCTATATCCCAATAACAGAATGGTGGGAAGAAGTGGATTCGAACCACTGAACCCTAAGGAGCGGATTTACAGTCCGCCGCGTTTAGCCTCTTCGCTATCTTCCCGGCTTATTAAAAATGGTGGAGGTTAACGGGATCGAACCGCTGACCCCTTGCTTGTAAGGCAAGTGCTCTCCCAGCTGAGCTAAACCTCCATTCAAATGGTGACCCGTACGGGATTCGAACCCGTGTTACCGCCGTGAAAGGGCGGTGTCTTAACCACTTGACCAACGGGCCAAAAAATGGCTCCACAGG
>CAUUEM010000045.1:0-8688 GCA_963544045.1 uncultured Gemella sp.
ACCGATTTGCTCGTCGTGAATTATTAAAAAAATTAGATATAGATTTAAAAAATGTATATTATCCACAGTGTAAAGATAGTAGCGTAGGAGAAGATGCATTACAAGATTATAAAGATGTATTAGCGGAAAATCCTATAGATGTAGCAATAGTAGTTTTGGGTTCTGATGGTAGTATTTTAGATTACCGTTATGTAGATGAAGATAATAAAGATATTCATTTTGTAGAATTTTCAGAAGAAGAGAAAAGGCAACTTCAAAGTTCAGGAATGGAAATTAGCGGAAATAAACTAATTAGTATTGGTTATGAAAATCTAATGTCTGCAAGAAATATATTTGTTGTCGCAGTAGGGGCGGATAAAAGACAATATATTGCTGAGCTTTTTGAAAATGATAATGAAGAAAAACAAACAATTTTATCTGTCTTGAATCAACACAAAAATCTAATTATTTTCACTGATAAAGAAGCTAGTTACAAATCAGAGGAAGAAGTAAATAGATTAATTAAGTATAGACAAAAACAATTAGAAGCAAAACTGCGTTTAGAAAAGGAACAGGAAGAAGCATTAAATAAAACAAATAATCCAATAGAGGAGTAGATTATTATGAATGATTATCAGAGGATTATAGATTATAATTTTAGTGATATAGTTCTTGATGATAAACTTGTAGTAAAATTCAAGGTAAAGAAAACTATTAATGAATCACAATTTATAAGTCTATTTTCTTCTAAAAGGGGAGAAAGATTTATAATAAGGACACCAGATACAAAACATGCAATAATCGGGATAGGTTATGAATCTACATGGTTACTTGATTCAAATGATTTTTTGACTAGTTTTGATAATAGTAGCGTCCTTTCAGGTTTCGAAGAGTTAAAAACGCAAGTAACATTTTTAGACATCGATGAGCATGATGAAGAGTACTTTGGTATTTATGGTGGAGTATCTGATGGTAAAAATAAGAATAGCCAAGAATGGGTAGATTTTAGTGATACAACTTTTGTAATACCAGGAATATTGGCGGTATTTAAAGAAGAAGAAGTTTACTTTACTTTATTCTTTAATATGAAAGAAGAAAAAGATTTTACTACTTTATGGCATGAGAGAATTAAGTTTTTAGAAGATCTTGAGCATTATAAAGAAAAATTGAATGAGCCTCATATATCTGTTGTAAGAGATATTTATCCAGAGCTTTGGCAAGAAGATATTAGATCTGCACTTTTACAAATAGAAAAAGATGAATTGAAGAGAATAGTTTTATCTAGGAAAAACTTGATATTACTAGAAAGTAATACATCTTTAGCAGCTCTAACTAGGTATTTATTTATAAAAAATAGATACTTTATAGCATTTGAATCGAAGAAAAGTTTATTCTTAAGTACTAATCCATTAATTTCATTAGATTACCAAGGAATAGACTTAAATGCGTATTTATATTTAAAACAAGAAGATTTATTTGATGATGATTTCTCTATTATGTGTGATGAAGAGGAAATAATCAACGAGTATAAGGAAAATCTTGAAAAACAGTTTGAAACGAGTTTTAAAGTTAGTGAAGATACCGTATTAATGGGTAAAAAAATAGACCTTTATTCAGTATTGCAATCGAAAATAGAAAACAAAGAACAAGCAATAAAAGCTCTAAGTTTATTATATCCAATTCCGTTAATTAAGGGTTATCCTGAAGATGTTGCACATGATTTCTTTGAGGATAAGAATGATATAGGATATGGATTCTGGTACTCACCATTTGGGTACATAAATAATGATTTAAATGCGAAGTTTTACACTTGTGGGAATATGATGATTTCACAAAGTAATATGATTACATTGTTTACTAGTATTCTTCTATCTAAAGGACAGACTTATAATAAAGTGGTAGAAAGATCAGATGAAATAGTGAAATCTAGATTAAGATTATTTGATCATTTAGGTGAATAATATGAAGGTATCTACAGGACAAAAAGGTGCACTGCTGACTATTTTAGGAGCAACTTGTTGGGGTATATCGGGAGTTTTAGGAGAGTATTTATTAAATGTCTCTAAGATAAATTCAATGTGGGTAATTTCAACAAGAATGTTCTATGCAGGCGTAATACTAATGATGTTATTATTTTTTAAAGATAGAACAGATTTATTTAGAGTTTTTAAAAATAAAAAAGATATTATAAGACTTGTTAACTTTTCATTTTTCGGTTTATTAGTATGTCAAGGAACATATTTTTTGGCAATAAAATATACTAATGCAGGTATGGCGACGGTAATTCAATTCACAGGCCCTGTTATGATAATGGCATTTTATTGTATAGTTAATAAAAGAGCACCACTTCCAAGAGAAGTTATCGCTATTGTTGCATCGCTACTAGGTGTTTTTCTTATGGCGACACATTTAGATTTCAGTAAATTAAATATTTCTTCAATAGGGTTATTTTGGGGTGTTCTTTCTGCAATAGGTTTAGCAAGTTATAACATATCATCTCTTAGCCTAACTGCAAAATATGGAGTTATACCTACTATAGCATGGGGATTATTAATTTCAGGTACAGTAATTTATTTTGGGACTGGTAGCTACTATATTCCACAAAATTTTAGTTTTATTGATTTCTTATGTATAAGTGGAATAATCTTGATAGGGACGATAGCTTCGTTTAGCTTATATCTAGAAGGAGTAAGATTAATTGGAGCAGTGAAAGGAAGTATTATTGGTTGTCTAGAGCCAATTGCTGCTATAGTATTTTCATTTTTACTACTAGGTTCAACATTCGGTATATTTGATATATTAGGAGCAGCATTTATATTACTAGCAGTAGTAGTCTTAAGTAAGAGATAAATAAGTATAAAAATAGGGGTAAATTATTATAATTTGCCCCTAGTATAATGTCAAAGAGAGGAAATTCAATGAGTAATCAAAATTTTGAAGAAATGTATAAAAGTAAAACTACTAAGGAACTGACTGTTCTTGCTAAAGAACTAGGTGTTCCTCGATATTATACTTTAAATAAAAAAGAATTAGTATTAGCTATCTTAGAGAAACAATCACAAAGTGAAGATCATTATTATGCAACTGGTATATTAGATGATATTCACCCTGAAAATGGGTTTGGGTTTCTACGAACAGTAGATTATAAAAAAGGTGAAACAGATATTTATATATCAGCTTCTCAAATTCGTCGTTTTGAGCTAAAAAAAGGTGACGAAGTAACAGGTAAAGTTAGAAAACCTAGAGAAGGTGAACGCTATGCAGGAATACTTCAAGTAGATTTAGTCAATGGAGTAGATGCAGAAGAAGCAAAAGGTAGATCACATTTTCAGGCGTTAACACCAATATATCCAGATAAGAAAATTGTTCTAGAAACAATAAAAGAAAATTTATCAGGAAGATTTGTTGATTTAGTAGCGCCAATAGGATTTGGGCAACGTGGATTAATTGTGGCACCTCCTAAAGTTGGTAAGACTACGCTATTAAAAGATATTGCAAATTCTATAAGAAAGAATTATCCAGATAAAAAACTTATTATTTTATTAATTGATGAACGACCAGAAGAAGTTACTGATATGGAAAGATCAGTAAAAGGTGCTGATGTAGTAAGTTCTACTTTTGATGAAACTTCTGAGAATCATATAAAAGTTGCTGAATTAGTAATAGAACATGCTAAACGCAGAGTAGAACTAGGTCAGGATGTAATTATTCTTATGGATAGTATTACTCGTCTAGCTCGTGCATATAATATTGTAGAACCAAGTAGTGGTAAAGTGCTTAGTGGAGGAGTAGATCCTTCGAGCCTTCATAAGCCAAAAGCATTTTTTGGAGCTGCGCGTAACGTAGAAGGTGGAGGAAGTTTAACCATTATTGCAACAGCTTTAATTAATACAGGTTCAAGAATGGATGATTTAATTTTTGAAGAATTTAAAGGAACAGGAAATATGGAAATAGTTCTTTCACCAGAGTTAGCCTCAAGAAGAGTGTTCCCTGCTATTGACTTCCTAAAAAGTTCTACAAGAAAAGAAGAATTACTTTTATCTCAAGATGAAGTTAAAATATTATGGCAAACTCGACGTAAATTGGAAGATGTTAGTGAACCAACAATAGGAGTTTTAAATCATCTTAGAAAACATAATAACAACAAAGAATATATAGCAGAGATGAAAAAATTTATAAAAGAATAATTAAAAAAATATGATATTATACAAGAGATTATTAGACAAGGTATATAAGCTATGTTATAATCTTAATTACATTTAATATCAGGAGGGAAATTTTGGAAACTATAAAATTTTTAATTGATTTTGTATTGCACATAGATAAACATCTAGGCGAACTAATGATTCAACATGGTCCGTGGTGGATGTATGGAATAATATTTTTAATAATCTTTATAGAAACAGGTGTGGTGTTTATGCCATTCTTACCTGGAGATTCACTATTATTTGCTAGTGGAGCATTATGGGCAGCAACAGGTAATAATATTTTTGCACTACTATTCTTATGTATCGCTGCAGCTGTAATTGGTGATAACTGTAACTACTTTATTGGTAGAAACTTTTCAGAATACCTAAAAAGTAAGCCGTGGTTTAAAAAGTTTGTATCTGACGATAATATTCAAGATGCAGAGAATTTTATAGCCAAACATGGAGGGAAATCTATTTTCTTAGCTAGATTTTTCCCAATTATTCGTACTATTGTACCATTTTTAGTTGGTGCAGGAAAAATGGAATATAAAAAATTTAGAGTTATTGACTTCTTCGGAGGACTTTGCTGGTGTTCACTATTTGTTTCAATAGGATTCTTCTTCGGAAATATCCCATTTGTTAAAAATAACTTTTCAGTAGTTGTAATAGCAATAATTTTAATTAGTTTAATTCCTATTTTCATTGGAGCTATTAAATCAAGAAAAAAAGCATAAATAATTAAAACGAGGTTCAAAAAGAATCTCGTTTTTTATATTGAAAATTTGATAATTGCTGATTATAAAGATATAATTAAAGTGATTTAGTTAGTAAAGGAGTGAAATATATGAACCTAGGTATAGTAGGAGCGGGAATGATTGTTAAAGACTTTCTATCTTTTGCACATGAACTACCAGAAATAAAATTAGAAGCGATAGTGGCAAGAAATATAGAAAATTTAAAGAATTTACAAAGTACATATAGTATTAAAGAAATATATACCGATTTAGATGAATGTTTAAGTAATACAAGTATAGATACAATTTATGTAGCTGTTCCAAATAACTTACATTATTCAGTTGCTAAAAAAGCATTAGAAGCTGAAAAAAATGTTATTTGCGAAAAGCCTTTTACTTTAAACTATAGTGAAGCTGTTGAGTTATTTCAAATAGCAGAAAGTAAAAATGTTATTTTAATAGAAGCAATAACGAATCAATATTTACCAAATTACTTAGAGATAAAAGAAAATTTAACTAAAATAGGTAATATTAGATTAGTTGAATGTAATTATTCACAATTATCTTCACGATATGAAGCTTTTAAAAAAGGTATTATTGCACCAGTCTTTGATAAAAATCAAGGTGGAGGAGTATTAGGAGACCTTAATATTTACAATATTCACTTTGTAGTAGGATTATTTGGAGCTCCGAAAAATAGTGAGTATTATCCAAATATAGTTAGAGAAGTAGATACATCAGGAATTTTAATATTAGAATATGATGAATTTAAAGTAGTATGTATTGCAGCTAAAGACACCTATAATAATAGTTACGCTAATATTCAAGGTGATAAAGGTCTTATAAAAGTAATAGGTACTCTAAATGAAGTACCAAACTATATAATTAAAAATAAAGAAGTAGAAATAAAAGTTAATAAAAATATACATAAACATAGAATGTATTCGGAGTTTAAGAAATTTATTGATGTAATTGATAATAAAGATTTTGATTTCATGCAAAAACAAAAGGAACATAGTTTAGTGGTTATGGAAATTTTTGATAAATCCAGAAAACAAATTAACTAAGGAGAAAGCGACATGACTTATTTTAATAAACCATTTAATACAGAAGAACAACCTATTGAAAAAGATAGATATAGATTATTATGGGCAGCTCTTTGTCCATATGCTCATCGTGCAGTAATAGCTAGAAAATTATTAGGTCTAGATAAAGTAATTGGTTTAGGGACACTAGACTATCGTCGTGGTGTGGATGGTTGGCAGTTCTCACTAGATCCAGATGGTGTTGATCCGGTATTGAAAAAAACAACGATAAAATCAGTTTATAATTATAGTGAACCTAATTATGAAGGACCGTATTCTGTACCTGCATTAGTAGATTTAAAAACAGAAAAAATAGTAAGAAAAGAATCAGCTGAAATACTTCATGAATTTGCTACTGTATTTAAACCGCTTCATAAAGAAGGTGCAATAAATTTATATCCAGAATCTTTAGCAAAACAAATAGATGAATGGAATGAGAAATTGGCTATTGCAGTTAATGATGGAGTTTATGGAATGGGATTTGCGAAAACTCAAGATGAATATGATTTAGCATTTAATAGATTCTTTGATGCATTAGATGAAGTGGAAGAACACCTATCGAAACAACGATATATTAATGGAAATTCTATTACAGAAACTGATATTAGATTTTATACAACAATGATTCGCTTTGATGTTGTATATTATGGAATGTATGGGGCTAATAAAAAAAGAATAGAAGATTATCCAAATATATTTAATTACCTAAAAGATTTATATCAAACTCCTGGTTTTGGAGATACAACTGATTTTGAAGCAATAAAAGTTGGCTACTATTTATCTGGTGGTAAAGAAATAGTTCCTGGTGGTCCAAGTGTAGATAAATGGCAAGAGCCACATGATAGACTAAGATTCTAATAAAATGAAAATACTAAATGTAGAAAAGTATAATCTCACTGAAGAACAATTAACTAAATTTGGCTTTTTGAGAGATAATGTTGGACTGTATCTAAATAAAGATATATTAAATAATGAGTTTAGAGTTGAAATTAGAGTTATAGATAAAGTTTTTGAAATTGAAGTTTTTGATAATAATTTTAATGAAATATGTCCACTATTTAGTGTAGATAGTGCAGTGGGAGAGCTAGTTACAAATATTCGTGATGAAGTAGAAATAATAATAAAAGAGATTTTAGAGTTAACTGATAATAAAAATGCTATTTATAATGAAATTAAAAAATATATAAACAAAAAGTATAGTGGCACTATGGTTAAACCTTTTAAAAGTAATCCAAATATAAAAGCCTTTGTGACAGATAAAAATAAATGGTATGCTCTAATACTTGATGTAGAATATAATAAATTAAATAAAGAAAGTCTAATAGAATCAAAAGTTAAAATTATTAATTTAAAACATAATACTGACCATATTCCTATGATTATTAATGAAAGAAATATATTTCCTTCATACCATATGAGTAAAAAACATTGGATTAGTGTTGTGATTAATAATAATATAGATTTAGATTATTTAAAACGGTTAATTGATATAAGTTATAAACTTGTAAATAAAAGGAATGGATAATATACCATTCCTTTTATTTATTATTTTAATAATAATGATAATGCTAGTATAGATGTTGGAAACAGTGGAACAATAGTGAAATAAGGTATATCAGCTATTGAGCCAAAAAGTATCGAAGTTATAAAATATAATAAGCTAGAAAATATAGTTATAATAATACCTGCTTCATAAGGAAGAGGTTTATTCATATAAATGTCTACAATAATTGTAAGTGCAAGTACTATTACGAATATTGCGATTAAGCCTTGTAAAAATGCAAATAAATATAAGGCGGCAACTACATTAACAATAATTTTAAAAATTAAATTAATACCATTATTTTGGATAACTAGAGTGTTTAGTAGTATTGCAATTATAAGACTAATAAAATAATATGGATTGTAATAATAATTTTTATCTAGTGATAAAAGAGTTGGTATTATTAAATATAAAGCCCAAACAATACTAATTATTAAAGAAATTTTAGCTAGGTTATTAGTTTTTATATATTTTCTACTTTGCGTATTTTCTATATAATCAGGATTCATTACTTGTCCTGTATTCATATTACTATATAAACTATTAGTATCATTAAGGTAATTAGTGTTGTGAATATTACTCATATTACTCATATTACTCATGTTACTCATGTTATTCATGTTATTCATATTAATATTAGTATTTTTTTTATATGTTATACAAGCTATTAATAACAATATAATTTGAATAATAACCATTATTAATGTGTAAGGTACGAAAGCAGCCCCCAAAAATCCAGTTATAGCATATAAAATAAATGTAGTAATTACAAATGGATATTTATGGCTGTTTTTAAATGAAATAATTATATTAAGTATTGTTGAAATTCCTAATGCTAATAAATGGGGCAATAGGAATGCTAATATCATACCAAATCCAACACCAAGGTCTTTTTCTCCGTGGTCCATTCTATAAGTTGTTGAAATAATTATAAATAAAATATAGAGTACATAAACCGATGTTATTGCAAGAGCTACTCTGGATAGAATTAGTGAAATAGTATTCTTTTTCATTTTAAACTCCTCTTTTTTAAACCCAACCTTCTTCAGTTGCCTTTTTTACAGCTTCAGTTCTATTTTTACAATTTAATTTTGTGAGTATGTTAGAAATATAATTTCTTATTGTCCCTTCAGATAAATATAGTTCTGAAGAGATTT
>CAUUEM010000046.1:0-8620 GCA_963544045.1 uncultured Gemella sp.
AATCTGATATTCATTCCTTTTTTTAAGTCATACATTGAAACATCATTATTAAAATCAAAAACATTATCAGGCATTTTAACATATCCACCTAGTGGAAGTAATCTAATAGTAAAGTTTGTTTCTCCAATTTTTTTATGAAATATTTTTGGTCCCATTCCAATAGCAAATTCCTGACATAAAATTCCAGATTTTTTTGCCACTATAAAGTGACCAAATTCATGTATAGTTACTACTACAAAAAATATTAATATAAATGCTATTATACCTTGCATCTAATACTCCTCTCTATAACATCGCGACTAAGTTTAATAATAGTACTAAACATGGAGCAGAAAGAATTACTGAATCAAATCTATCAAAAATCCCTCCATGACCTGGTAGTAAATTACTACTATCCTTGACTCCATATTCACGTTTATATGCAGATTCTATTAAATCTCCAAATTGACCAATTACACTAATCACCAAAGTAATAACAATTGCTAATATTAAGTTAGTAAAAATATTAGTTGTAAAATAAAATACAACGGCAATTATTATTGATGATAAACTTCCTATAACTGATCCTTCAATTGATTTGTTAGGACTTATATGTGGAGAAAGTTTATTTTTACCAAACTTCATTCCTCCAATATATGCAAAACTATCAGTAAACCAAATAGTAAGCAATAAATATCCAACATGGAATAAACTTAAACTTCTCAACATATATAGCGAATAAAATCCAACAAATATATATGCTGTAACAAATATAATCGATCCTATTTCTACTAATTTAATTCTATGCCCAGTACCTACAACTGATCCTAACATACCAATAATAATTATATATACTATACTATACTGTGATAAACTTAAAATTTCATTATGTAAATATAATACTGCTCCTGCTAGAGAAGATAGTCCTAAGATAACAATATTAGTTTCTTTAAATGTCATTCTAACTATTTCATACATTGCCATAACACCTAAAGCAAACGTAGTATATTTAAAATAATCCCCACCTAAAAATAGTAGTGGTAAAAATACAATTAAAGCCGCAATTGCAGTTATTACTCTAGTCTTCATTTAAACCACCATACCTTCTATCTCTATTTTGGTATTCTAATAATGAACTATAAAACTCTTCTTCAGTAAAATCTGGCCAAGCTACTTTTGTAAAAATAAATTCACTATAAGCTATTTGCCACAATAAAAAGTTTGAAATTCTTTGTTCTCCTGATGTTCTAATTAATAAATCAGGATCTGGTGTATTTGCAGTAAAAAGATTTCTACTTAATGTTTCTTCTGTAATATCTTCTATACTATATTTATCAGATTTTACATCACTAGCAATTGTTTTTACAGCACTAATTATTTCGTCTTTCGAACCATAGTTTAATGCAAAAATTAATTTTAATCCTGTATTATTTCTTGTTTGCTCGATAGCGTCATTAACAGCTTTTCTAGTATTTTCAGGTAATTTTTCAATTACACCTATAACTTCTACTTTTACATTGTTTTCCATTAATTCAGGCATAAAGCTACTGAACATTTTTTCAGGTAAATCCATTAAATAGCTAACCTCTTCCTTAGGTCTTGCCCAATTCTCAGTAGAAAAAGCATACAGTGTTAAATATTTGATTCCCAGTTTTGATGCAAACTTAGTTATTTTTTTTACTGTTTGCATTCCTTCATAGTGCCCCTTTATACGCGGCATATTTCTTTTTTTTGCCCAACGTCCATTGCCATCCATAATAATAGCAACATGCGTAGGTGTTTTTTTTAATTCTGTTTTTATTTCTTCAGGTTTATTTTTCTTAAAAAATTTAAACATAATACCTCCTATGCAATACACCTCATTATATCATAAATAGCTGTAAGCAACAAATTTATTGACAATGTAAATAATAAGGTGATTAACTTAATTATTATATAAGATAATTAATAAAAGTCAAGTTATCTTTTTACCAATTATATATATATCTACTATTTCCTATGTTTATTCTAAAATTTTAAACTTTTATATTGCATTGTCAGAAAATTTATGCTAGAATATAGTCATTGATTAATTATGCTATGAAAAGTAGAATCCTATACACTACTTTATAGAGAGATCTTGTATGCTGAAAGAGATTAATTAGGTTTAGGAGAAATGGACTTTGAGCATTTAGTATTTATACTACGGGTATGCCCGTTATAGCAGGAGTTATGAAAGTAACTTATTGAGGTATAATAAGTGATTATTATACAAATAAAGGTGGTATCACGTTAAGACGTCCTTTAGCTTATGCTAAGGTACGTCTTTTTTTATATAAAGAAAGGAGAATTTTATGATAAATCTGAATGGTGTTGGAAAAACATTCCATCAGAAAGGAAAAGAAATTGTAGCTTTAAAACCAACAAACCTTCATGTTAAAGAAGGAGAAATCTTCGGTATAATCGGCTACTCTGGTGCTGGTAAAAGTACTCTATTAAGATGCATTAATTTACTAGAAACGCCAACTTGTGGTGAAGTAGTTGTTGATGGGCAAGTTGTCAATAAATTAAATAGACACGATTTAAGAATCTATCGACAAAAAATAGGAATGATTTTCCAACAATTTAACTTATTAAATTCTAAAACTGTTGGTGAGAACATTGCCTTTAACCTTAAAGCTGGAGATGCTAAAGCTGATGAAATCCCAAAACGTATTGATGAATTACTTGAACTTGTTGGGCTAGTTGACAAGAAAAATGTTTACCCTAGTCAGCTTTCAGGTGGTCAAAAACAACGTGTTGGAATAGCTAAAGCACTAGCAAATAATCCTAAAGTATTACTATGCGATGAGGCTACAAGTGCACTTGATCCAGTTACAACAAAACAAATTCTTTCATTATTGAAAGAAATCAATAAAAAATTAGGACTTACTATTATTCTTGTCACTCACGAAATGGAAGTTATAAAACAAATTTGTGATAAAGTTGCTGTTATGGAAAATGGTGAAATTATTGAATTAAGCTTTGCTTATGATGTTTTCTCTAATCCTAAAACAAAACTAATGAAAGAATTTATTTCGAACTTACATAGTGACGATGATTTTGAAGAACAGTTTTTAGAACAATATAAAGATGAAACTGTAATTAAAGTTATCTTTAAAGGAGATGCAGCAAAAGAACCAGTAATTCAAACACTGGCAAATAAGTATAAAGTTACTACAAATATACTAGCAGGAAGAATTGAATATATTCAAAATAAACAATTAGGTACCCTTACTTTTTCAGTTACAGGTAATGAGCAAAACTGTTCGAATTTTGTCAACCATCTTATTAGTGACGTTAGCGATGTGGAGGTGAAAGTTTATGGAGAATAATCTTAGTTTAGCTGAACAATGGAATAATCTACAACCTGAACTTATTCAATCATTTGCTGATTCACTTTATATGATAAGTGTTTCGATTGTAATCACTGTTATTGTTGGTTTATTCCTAGGTATCGTATTATTTTTAACAAGCAACCGACTGTTATTTAAAAATGTTTTTATATACAAAACTGTTGACTTTATTGTTAATACAATACGTTCTATACCATTTATTATATTACTAGTATTTTTAATACCATTCACCCTATTTTTACTAGGTAAATCTACAGGTCCTACTGGAGCTATAGTCCCGTTAACTGTTGCTGCTATACCTTTATTCACAAGATTAGTTGATACATCTCTTAATGAAATAGACTACGGTATTATTGAATCAGCCGTAGCATCAGGAGCCTCTTTACCTCTAATCGTAAGAGAGGTACTTATCCCTGAAGCAATGTTTGGTATAATCCAATCAATTACTCTGACTTTAATTAATCTTATCGCATTTTCAGCAATGGCTGGAGTTGTCGGAGGCGGAGGAATCGGTGACCTTGCTATAAGATATGGGTACTATCGTTTCGATAACTTTACAATGTGGGTTACAGTAATATTATTAATAATACTTGTTCAAATTACACAATATATAGGAAATTATATTTCAAAAAAATTCAAAAAAAATTAATATAAGGAGATTCATTATTATGACAAAACTAAAAAAAATATTAACAATTGCTTTTACAGCATTATTAGCAATATCACTTACTGCATGTGGAGCTTCTAAATCTAGCTCAAATTCAAGTGGTGATAAAAAAGAAGTTAAAATTGGTGCTACGTCTGGACCATATGCAGATATGGTAAATAAAGCTATAAAACCTCTACTTGAGAAAAAAGGATATAGCGTTAAGGTTACTGAGTTTTCTGATTACATTCAACCTAACAAAGCTTTAAATAGTGGTGAATTAGATGCAAACTTATTCCAACACAAAATATATATGAAAAAATTTGCTGAGCAAAATAATATGGATTTAACTGCTCTTGTACCTGTTCCAACTGCACCAATGGGACTTTATTCTGATAAAGTAAAAGATCTTAAAGATTTACCTGATGGAGCTGAAGTAACTTTACCAAACGACCCATCAAATGCAGCTCGTGCCTATGCATTATTAGCTGCTGCTGACCTAATTAAAATTAAACCAGATACTGATGTATTAAAAATTACTAAAAATGATGTAATTGAAAATCCAAAAAATCTTAAATTCACTGAATTAGAAGCTGGTCAACTTGCTCGTTCATTAAGCAGTACTACATTATCTGCAGTACCTGGAAACTTCGCTTTAGCTGCAAAATTTGATTTAACTAAAGCATTAAAATTAGAAAAAATGAATGAAAATAACCGAAATAACATTGTTGTAACTACTGCAAATAAAGATTCACAACTTTCAAAAGACTTAATTGAAATTGTTCAATCAAAAGAATTTGATGAAATAATTGATAAAGAATTCAAAGGTTTTGACAAACCTGAAAAATAATAGATTAGGACGTGATTAATTATGAAAATTGAATTATCTAATACATTAAAAAATGTTCCAGAAAATGTTTTTTATCCAATTTTTAAATTAATCTCTGAAAAAAGTTCTAGTAATATACCATTATTAAATGCGGGTATCGGAGTTCCAGACTCTGATACCCCAGAACTTTTATTAGAGACATTGGAAAAAGCAATTCGAAAACCTGAAAATATGAGATACGGAGCTTTTGATGGTAAAGAAACACTACTAAATGAAATTTCTATTTGGCTTAAAGAAACATATGGAATAGATGCAGATCCAAAAGATGAGATTGCTCTAGTATTTGGAACTAAATCTGGATTATCTAGTGTTCCTTCAGTATTATTGAATAAAGATGATACTGTTTTGCTTCCTGTCCCTAGCTACCCTGATTATATACAAGGTATTGCTCTTGCACAAGCTAACTACGAAGAAATACAGTTAAAAGAAGAAAATAACTACTTAGTAGATTATTCTTCAATACCAAATAATCTAGTTGAAAAAGGAAAATTAATTTTCCTTAACTACCCTTCTAATCCTATTGGAGCCGTTGCAACAAAAGAATTTTATGAAGAAACTGTTAGTTGGGCTAAAGAAAACAGTGTTATTGTAGTTCAAGACCATGCCTACTCAGATTTTTATTATAATGAAGGTTCATCACCTTGTTTTATTAGCACACCAGGTGCAAAAGATGTAGGTATAGAATTCTTTTCTTTCTCTAAAAACTTCTCTATTTCAGGACTTAGAATTGGATTTGCTGTCGGAAACAAAGAAATTATTGAAGGTCTTAGAGTGTATAACTCTATTTTCCACGCTAATATTTATGGCGCAATTCAAGATACTGTAGTAACTGCACTAAAAAATCATAAACAACTTACTTCAAATATTAAGGATACATTTAAAAATAGAATTGAGAAAATTACTAATAAACTAGATGAACTAGGTTATTCTTACTTTAAACCGGAAGGTAGTATTTTTATTTGGTTAAAAGTAAAAGAAGGATTTGATAGTCAAAGTTTCTTCGAATTGTTATTAAAACAATATAGAATAGTTACTATGCCTGGACATGTTTTTGGAAGTGGCGGCGAAAATTATATTAGAGTTAGTCTTAGTTTATCAGATACACAAATAGATACACTTTTAGCAAAATTAGAGCAACTTAATAAAGATTTAGAAAAATAAAATATAATCATCACTTAAAAATTTTTTTAAGTGATGATTATATTTTATTATAATTTTGGAATTTGAATCTTTTGTCCAACAGATAAATTATTATCATTAATATTGTTGGCTTCTTTTATTTTATCTACACCATTTTGTGCATTACCTTCCCCATATGCACTTGAAGCAATTGCAAATAGTGTATCCCCAGATTTTACTACATAGTTTTGACCCGCAATTGGAATTGAACTAATAGTTGTAGAGGTTTTATCACCCTCACTATTAGAATCTAAATTGTTCACAACCTTATCCTCATTTGCTTTTGGTATATTATTATTTGTTGTTTTAGTTTCTTCTGGTACCTTAGCTGTTTTTTCTACAGTTTGTGGAGAATTAACAGATGGATTCCCTTTTCCACCAATGAAATTTCCTAATTCAGTAACTCCCACCAAAATAATAGGAGCCAACACAACAAACATAATAATTAATACAGAATTTTTTATAGATTTATTTTTCATAAAATTGTCCTACCAATCAATTATTCTGAAACTTCTTCAAAATAGTCATGATAATATCCACCAATTTTACCACTGTTGTCTCTTATAAATATATATTCTTCTGTTTCATTTACAACTTCATAAACTTTTCCAATTGTTAACATGTCACTTACTTTAAACTTTTCTGCATCAGTGTGTTTTACTATAACTTTTTTAGCCATTGTATTTCCTCCTTTTATATACTCTTTTATTTTATTATAATATTACTATTTTTGCAATTTTTTTTATTTATAACCATTGATATAATAACAAATACAATAAATGATAATGTTAGTGAAATCACTACTGGTTCAATTGATTTTATAACATATATATTTTTGAAAATAATATAACTTACTAAACCTACTACTATCGATGCTATTGCCCCTATTTTTTCAGCATATTTCCAATATAAGCCTAAAAGAATAGGCCATAGGAATGTTGATTCAAGACCTCCAAAGGCAAATAAGTTAACATTAACTATTAAACTAGGTGGTCTCATACTAATAAACATTATTAGTAAAATAACAATAATATTTATTGTGTAAACAAAAACTGGGACTTTTTTACCTGTAATACTATTTTTTACAATTTTTGTATTAAATAATAAATCTTTAACAAGAGCTGATGATATTAGTAAAAATTGTGCATTAACTGTTGTTATAATTGCTGCCATTGGAGCCGCAAGGACAATTGCTGCTAAGTACCAAGGAAGTACTCTTAATGTAATTATTGGTATTACAGAGTCATAATCTTTGATATCTGGAAAAACACCTCTAGCCATAACACCAATTAAATGTACACCAAACATTACAATAAAAATAACAATTGTTCCTATAATTATTGATTGTTTCAAACTTCTTGTATTTTTATACAACATTGAGTTAATTGCAATCTGAGGAATACCGATTACTCCGACTCCTACTAACACCCAAAATGATGATACATATTTTGCAGTTAAACTACCATCCGCTCCAAAAGGTGTTATTATCTTTTCATTTATTGCAACTAAATTATTTGTAATATTTTCAATTCCTCCACCAAATGATATTACTGAGTATAATAATATTATAGTTGAAAAAATCATTATTAAACCTTGAATCATATCGGTAATTAAAATATTTTTTAATCCACCAAATACTACGCAAAATACTATAATTACAGATATCAATAGTACACCTGTCTTATAACTTATGCCCGTAAAAGCTACTAATAGTTTAGCTCCTCCGACCCATTGAGCTGACATAGCAGCGATTAAGAAAATAATCATTGCAAATGTTGAAAGATAAGCAACAATATTAGATTTATATCTATTTTTTAAATAGTCACTTATAGTTATGGCATTTATACGTTTCGCTTCTTTTTTAAATTTTCTGGCTAATACTAATAATACAAAGTATCCTGTAACTACCTGAATTACAGCTAGTAATACCCAACCATATCCTAATTTATAGGCTACCCCAGGTCCACCTAAAAATGTTGAAGCTGATCCATATGTTGACATTAAAGTAATAGCTAAAACTATTCCACTTACATTTCTATCTGCCAAATAATATTTTTCAAAAAAACCATGATGATTTTTTGCTGTCTTATTTAATATTAAAGGTAAGAGAATAATACCTAAAAATATAAACGTAAACAAAAGAAGAATTTTAAGATCTACATTATATTTCATTATTATTCTCCTTTTCTATATCTTTATTAAACAAAAAGTTAGTAAAGATAATAACCATAATAATTATAAATATACTTACTACTACTGAGCTATAGAAGAACCATTCTGGTAATCCTAATATATATTTATAATCTTTAACATCTACTCCAGCATATTTTATATAAGCGAAATAGTACCATAAAGCAAAGTGAATTACAGCTAAAAATATGGCAACTATTCCCTCTTTTGATCTTAATTTATCCATTTATTTTCCTCTAATTTCCTTACAATTATATTGTATATATCTATATAGTATACTTTCATAACATCTACAACTATACTACCTAGTAGTACTCCTGCAATAACGTCAGTTAAAAAATGTGCCCCTAGTACCATTCTTGA
>CAUUEM010000047.1:0-8560 GCA_963544045.1 uncultured Gemella sp.
AAAAACACCTTGCAATTAGCTTTTTATTGTGTTAAAATGAGGTAGTTGTATTTTAACAACACTTAATTCATAGTAATTAAGAATATTAATTAATATTTCTTAGTAATAAAAATAATATATCAGGAGGTGAATCGAATGCCAAACATTAAATCATCAGTATTAAGCGTAAGAAAAGATGCTAAAACAAACGCTGCTAACACAGCTAAAAAATCTGAAATGCGTACAGCTATTAAAAAAGCTAAATTAGCTAAAACTGAAGGTGCTGCTAACGCTGCAGAGTTAGTAAACCTTGCTTACAAAAAAATCGATAAAGCTGCTAAAACAAACTTAATCCACAAAAACGCAGCTGCTAGATACAAATCAAACCTAGCTAAATAATTATAAAACTACTCTACTTTGAGTAGTTTTTTTTTTGAAGAAATATATATAAAGAAAGATCAATCATTACGATTGATCTTCATATTTACCTTAATTTATATTAAGCATTCTCTACTATTCTTTTTACTGCTTCTTTAATATTTTCAGGGCTTGTAGCTAGATTAATACGAATATAATTCTCATAACCTTTTCCAAACCAGTGTCCAAAATCAATAGCTAAACCACATTCATCTTGAATAAATTGCTTAGTTGTTCTACCTTTTAGTATTGCTTCAATATTAATAAATACTAAATAAGTTCCCTCAAGTGGATAAACTTTCACTTCCGGTAATTCAGTAGCTAAAGTTTCATTTATAATATTATAATTATATTTTACAACTTCTTTTAATCCTGTTAGCCACTCTTTTCCACCTTTATAACCTGCTTCTAATGCTAATTGACCAAATAAGCTTGGTTCTGCTCCCAGATTCTTTTTACTAAATTCATCAAATTTTGCTCTTACTTTATCATTAGGTATTAATAATGTCGAATGTGTTAGAGTAGCCAAATTAAAAGTTTTTGATCCTGAATTAGCAACTATTAACATATCATGATATTTTCCTTCTTTTACGCATAGTGCTGATATTTGATTATTATTATAAACAAAATCTTGGTGTATTTCATCTGAAAGTACTAATACATTATTTTCTCTACAAATTTCTAAAACTTTTTCCTGTTCTTCTCTTGTCCATACTCTTCCTACAGGATTATGTGGTGAGCAATGAATATATAATTTTACATTATTCTCTTTTATTACTTTTTCAAAAGTATTAAAATCTATTTCAAATTTTTTATCTTTCTCTATTAATGGAGACTCTACTAGCTTTCTTCCGCTATTTCTTATAGAATTTGCAAATGGATAGTACACAGGTGGCATAATAACAATAGAATCATTAACGTCTGTATATGCATGGATAACCCACAATATAGCTTGGACAATTCCAGGAGCAAATCTTATCCATTCTTTTTCTACCGAAGTATTAAAGTTTTCTTTATACCACTTTTTATATTCATTATAATAACTTTCAGGGAGTTTAGTATAACCAAATACTCCATGCTCAACCCTTTTTTTCAATGCTTCTCTTATACTATCCGGAGTTTTAAATTCCATATCAGCAACCCATAACGCTAATAAATCTTTATCTCCAAAACGTTCTTCCAAAGCATCCCATTTTAAACAATTAGTGTTTCTTCTTTCAACATAATATTTATCAACAAATTGTTCTACTATACTCATCTTATTATCTCCTTTTATCATTTATGAATCTAGTGCATTTTTAAAATCTTCAATTAAGTCATCAACACTTTCTATACCTACAGATATCCTTAATAAATCTGGAGTTAATCCATATGATAATCTTAAATCTTCTGGAATATCAAAATGCGTTTGCGTTGTTGGATACGTTACTAACGTTTCAACACCTCCAAGACTTTCAGCAAAAGTAGCAACTTTTAACGAACGTAAAAATTTATCTACTTTACTAGCATCAACTAATTTAAAGCTTAACATTGCTCCTTTATTAGGGTAAAGGACTTCTTTTACATTTGGATGTGATTTCAGAGTTTCAGCTAATCGTTTAGCATTCTTTTCTTGTTGATTAAAACGTAAAGGTAAAGTTTTTAAACTTCTAATAAATAACCAACTATCGAATGCTGACAATACAGCGCCTGTTGTATTTGATAACCAAGCAAGTCTTTCTCCTATTTTTTCATCATTAGTTACGACTACACCTGCTAATATATCATTATGTCCTGTTAAATATTTCGTACCTGAATGAATAACAATATCTGCCCCTAAAGTCAAAGGCTTTTGTCTTAATGGTGTTAATAATGTATTATCTACTATTAATAATGCACCTTTAGATTTTGCAATTTTAGAAATCCTCTCAATACTTACCTCTTGCATAAGCGGATTAGTAGGGGTTTCAATATATATCGCCGTAGTTTTTTCAGTAACTTTATTCTCTAAATCACTTTCATCTGTAAAGTAAACAAAATTTTGTTGACCTTTTCTTTCTAACTCATCAAAGTATCTAAAACTTCCACCATACAAATCACGTGATACTAAGAATTCACTATTAAGATCAAAAAGCTCAAATACTAACTGAATAGCACTCATACCTGAACTAGTTGCAATAGCACAGCATCCTTCTTCTAATTCACATAACCCTTCTTCTAAAATTGTACGCGTAGGATTTTTTGTTCTTGTATAATCAAAACCTGTACTTTCTCCTAAACCAGGGTGCGCATAAGCAGCTGATAGATAAATAGGGGTAACTACAGCACCTGTAACCTTATCTTTTCTATTACCTAACTGAGCTAATTTTGTTTCAATTTGTTTCACTAATACCAAGCCTCTTTTCTGTTATAAATATTATTATAATAGTGCATTATATTTACTATACATTATAACATTTTATTGATTTATAATAAATATATTTTCTACTATTTCTAAAATATATTTAAAAAATTTACAAGAAATATTTACATATAAAAATACCTTTAACATACTATTAATATGCTAAAGGTATTAAATACACTATTTATTCTATTATTTCAACAAAATACTTTATTTCAGTTCATCTATTAATTTATTTATAAATAAATCTAAAATAATATATTTATTCATATATGATGACTTTAATAATTTATCATAGTCTGCTGCCAATATAAGACACCTCATAATTTTCTCTACACTATAATTCCTAATTCCTTGTGCAGCCAATTGAACTCTATATGGATGTATTCCTAGTTCTTTTGCTATTTGTTTTTGAGAATAATGCTCATCTAAAAGTACTTTCACCTTGTAGTAAAGTCTAAGTTGACCACTTATTAATGATAAAAGAAAAATTGGCTCTTCTTTTTTTAGTACCAGTGAATTATACACTTCTCTTAACTTAATATAATTTCTAGAGAATAGTTCATTTGTTAGACTAAAAACATCATATTCTAAACTTCTAACTGCTAATAACTCTATATCATTTCTTTCTATAACACTTTTCCCCTGACAATATAGTACTAGTTTTTCTATTTCTCGTTTAATATTAGCAAAATCTAGTCGAGTATAATTAACTAAAAATTGTGCATTTTCTTTAGATATTTTCAAATTCTTTTCTTTTACCGCTTCAACAATATAATCCGCTATTTGAGTTTCATTAAAATTTGAAAATTTCTTTATTTCCCCTATTTCTTTTATTTTTTTTACTATTTTCTTTCTACTATCAATTTTTTCGTTAGATTTTAATATTAGTATCACTTCACCACTTATATTTTCTAAGTAATTACTTAATACTTCAATATTATGATCTACTTTTAATTTTTTAGGTTTCGCTAATAAGAAATTACAATTCTCAGCTACTACTACTTTTTCATTTCCAAAAAGGCCACTGCTACGACATTCATAGACCAAATTTTCTATTGTAGTATCATTCATATTAAGCTTTATATAATTAAATTCATCTAATTTTTTTAAATAGTTTTGAGCAACTTTTTTTTCAAAATCATTTATAGCTTCAAAATTTTCTCCGTAAACTATATAGATATTCTTCATCAATCAACTACCTCTATCTCAATATCTTTTATTTTTATTATCTTATTATAATAGCAAATAGACTTTATCAACTCATTATTTTCATTTAATACTAATACATCTATATTCTTAAATTTTGCTAAATTAATTAAATCATTGAATTTTTCTTTATGTTTATCTAAAATAACTACCTTTTTAATTATCCCTTTACCTATTAGTGTTTCAGCAAATCCAATTTCACCCTTTTTTGTAGATGTTAAGATCAAATAATCTATTTTGTTTCTTCCTTCATAATTTAATAATGAATCATATTCGTTTATTATATCATATACTCTATCTTTTTTTCTAAAATCAGAATAAAAATTCTCTAAATTATTTGAAGTATTAATTAATGTAGTCACACCATTTTCTTTCAAATAGTATACTTGAGATTTTCCTATCTCCAACTTTTCAAATAAATCTTTTGAAGAATTAAATATATTATTTACAGCTAAGAAGCAAACTATAGTAGCAAGTCCACATAATGAAACTTTATGTTTATTCTTATTAAGACATATTAAAATAAAAAGTATAATTAGATAAATAGCAATAATAACGTAAATATTTTGCCTCCCTATTCTTATAGGCTGTACTCTAAGCAATATACTTTGTATCTCATCGAAAATATAGAATACTATATTTAATAATGGTTTACAAAGAATATTAAATATAGTTGTACTTAATAAAAATACTATATAACTACAAACAACCAATGGAAATATTATAATACTAAATATAGGAACTAATATTATATTACTTAGTACTGAGATATAAGGCACAGTATAAAAATTACTTATTAAAATCGGCATACTTGCTAAAAAAGAAATTACACTTATCTTTAAACTACTTTGTAATTTATTTTTAGATTTTTTTATATATTCTGCCGACATCAATAAACTAAAAGTAATAAAGAAAGATAATTCAAATCCTATATCAAAAATATACAGTGGATTAATGATTGTCATGATTAAAAATGTGATAAGTAAACTATCTATATTCGCTATATTTTTCCTTCTTAAAATTAGATATACTATTATCATTAATCCTGCCCTAACAACCGATGGACTAAATCCACTTAACCCCATATAACAAGGCAGTATAACTATAATAATATTTTCTATTAAATTACTGGTAAAGTTTAATTTCTGTAATATATAATAAATTATTGATATTAACAGTCCTAGATGCAGGCCTGATATCGCTAAAAGATGACTTATTCCTAAGTTTTTAAATGAATTAATGTCTTCTCTTTGCAAATAGTTTTTATCTCCTAATATTAATGCTTCAAAATAACCACTTTTATCGAAAGTAATCTCATTACTAATTTTTAAGCTCATTTTTGCACGTATATTTCTAATTTTACCAACTATAGAATCTTCACTTTTTATATTTTTTATCTGATTCAACTTAACCTGTTTAAAAACTCCCCTATTTTCATTATATTTCTTATAATCAAAAGAATAAAAATTAGTCTTTTCTTTTAATTCTTCTATGTTGACATTAGCAAAGACTTTCCCGCCATAAAATTTCTTTTTAAAAAAGACTTTTTCATCTTCATTTTGTAAAGTATAGCTAATTAATACTTTTTCATTATTAATATAGCCTACTCCCTTCAAATAATTACCATTTATATCTACCCTGTCGTTAATCCTCAATACTATATCCTTATTCTCCACATTCATAAGTTTAGTAGTATTATTTTTTTGTATATATGCTCCCCTAATAAAAAATACTAAGAATACTATTATACAAATAATAGCTTTCCTAGCATTTAAATTTTTATTTTTCCAAGTTATTAGTAGAAAAATAATTATACATAGCATCGACACTATCAAATTAAAATTTAATAATATCGCTCCCAATGCTAGTAATGAATATTGTAAATAATACATTTTAATTATTATCTAATAACCTTTCTACTACTGTTTTAACATCGTAGTCTACTTTTCTTACTACAACACCAGATTTTTCTAATAACTCCTGAGCATATTCATTATTTCTGTAATCATTAGCATAACATATTTCCTTTATGCCAGCTTGTATTATTGATTTAGTACAATTTAAACATGGAAAATGTGTAACATAAATAGTTGCACCTTCTGTACAAACACCAAATTTTGAACATTGAAGTATTGCATTAATTTCTGCATGAATCGTTCTTACACAATGTCCCTCTATAACTTTGCAACCAACATCTATACAATGTTCATCTCCTTTGATTGAACCATTATAGCCTCCCGCTATTATTCTCTTATCTTTAACTATAGTTGCACCTACAGACAATCTACTACACGTTGATCTAAGCGATAGTAAATGACTTTGTGCCATAAAGTATTCATCCCAACTAATTCTTTGCATACAATTAAACCTCTATCTTATCCTTTATTTTTTCAAAAGTAGACTTTCCTATTCCTTTAACTTTTGTTATATCTTCTTTACTTTTAAAATCCCCATTTTTTTCTCTATATTCTATAATTGCTTCAGCTTTTGTTTTTCCAATACCAGATATTTTCATAAGTTGTTCTTTAGTAGCGGTATTTATATTTATTACCTCACTATTAGATCCACTTGAAGAACTTGATGAATTCATAATCTGCTTAGGCTTCTCCCCATTTTTTAATACATAAACTACCATTTGATCTTTAAGCTTTTCACTTAAATTTATATTGGAAGTATCTGCATCCTCTAATAATCCGCCTGCTTCTTCAATTATATCTTTTACTCTCTTATCTTTTGTGGATTCGTAAACTCCAGGATTTTTAACTGCTCCTTTTACATCAACAATAACTTTTTCACCAGATTCTTTCTTATCATTTTTATCTTTATCAGAATTGTTTTGATAATTTTGTGCAGAAAAATTAGCGTCACTATAATCTTCTGTTTTAGATCCAGAAAAGAAAAAGTAATATACTCCTCCAACAATAAATAAACTACAAATTAATGCTAAAAATATAGTTTTAATATTTTGTTTAATAAAAATAACAAAATCCTCTTTAGTTATTTTCATATTTATTCCCCCTTAATAACTATATTATATCATTAAATAAATAAGATTTATACTAGAAATTTATTATTATTAATTTTCCTTAGTTTATGTATACTAAGGAATAATAAAAAGGCTACACATACCTTATACTGTGATGTGTAACCTTTATTTTTTACTTATACTTGAAGTTTTTTACCATCTTTATAAACTTCATCAATTGTTGCTCCACCTAAACAGATATCTCTATCATAGAAAACTACTGCTTGGCCAGGTGTTACAGCTCTTACAGGCTCTTTATAAACTACTCTTACTTTATCACCTTCTAATATCTCAACCTCAACTTCTGTATCAGGTTGACGATATCTAAATTTAGCTGTACAAGTAAATTTATTAGGTTGTGGATCTTTAGTTGTAAATGATAAAGAACTTGCTAATAAACTGTCTGAATATAATTTTTCATTATGAAATCCTTGGCAAACATATAAAATATTATTTTCTAAATCTTTTCCACATGCAAACCATGCTTCACCATCTGTATCTTTTGTACCACCAATACCTAATCCATGGCGTTGTCCGATTGTATAGTGCATTAATCCAATATGCTCTCCACGAACATTACCATTTAAATCTACCATTTTCCCACTTTGAGAAGGTAAATATTGCGATAAAAACTCTCTAAAATTCTTCTCTCCAATAAAGCAAATACCAGTAGAATCCTTTTTCTTAGCTGTGGCTAATCCTGCTTCTTCTGCTATTCTTCTGACATCTTTCTTTTCTAGTTCTCCAACTGGAAATAGAATATTTTTAATTTGATGCTGTTTTAATTGTGATAAGAAATATGTTTGATCTTTATTATTATCAACACCTCTTAATAATAACCTTTGACCATTCTCATCTTTAACTCGAGCATAATGTCCAGTTGCCACATAATCAGCACCTAAATCTTCAGCGTATTCTAAAAAGGCTTTAAACTTAATTTCCTTATTACACATAATATCAGGGTTTGGAGTTCTGCCTTTTTTATACTCATCTAAAAAATATGTAAATACTTTATCCCAATACTCTTTCTCAAAATTTATTGAGTAATAAGGAATGTCCAATTGCTCACAAACCTTAATTACATCCGCATAATCTTTCTCTGCGACACATACTCCCTTATCATCTTTCTCTTCCCAGTTTTTCATAAAGACACCTATAACATCATAACCTTGTTCTTTTAATAGATATGCTGTTACGGATGAATCTACTCCACCACTCATACCAACTACTACTTTTTTTCCGTTACTCATACTAATTCCTTTCTATCAATCTTTTTTCCAATTTATCTATTTTTGTAATAACTTCATCAATATCATCTTTAGTAATATCAAAACCTACACTAATTCTTACTGAGTGCGCAGCTCTTTCAATGTTATACATCTCCGTAATGATTCGGCTCCCTTTAATATTACCGGAACTACACGCCGAACCTCCAGAAATATAGATACTTTGTGCATCTAAGTATGTTATTAATCTCTGTGCTTCAATATTTTTAAAGTAAATATTTAATATATTTGGTAAAGAATTTTTAACTGATCCATTCACCTCAA
>CAUUEM010000048.1:0-8414 GCA_963544045.1 uncultured Gemella sp.
CATTATATGAATTAGCTAAGCAGTTTAAAAATGAAGGAATTAAAACAATACATATCTTAGGTTTTAATAATGAAAAAGATGTATTTTATGAAGATAAGTTCTCTGAATTAGGGACAACATATGTAGCAACAGCAGATGGTACATATGGAGAAAAGGGATTTGTAACAGATGTTATAAAAAAATATGATATTGCATATGATAAATATTTTAGTTGTGGGCCATTTGCAATGCTTAAAGCATTAATAACAATGGATGAAGAAAAAATAGGGTATATTTCTTTAGAAGAAAGAATGGCTTGCGGTGTTGGAGCTTGTTATGCATGTGTCTGTGAAAAACAAGATGGAAGTATTTCACGTGTTTGTTATGATGGACCGGTATATGAATCAACAGAAATAGCATTATAGGAGGAAATATGAGCGAAAGATTACGAGTAAAATTACCCGGATTAGATTTAAAAAATCCAATAATGCCAGCATCAGGTTGTTTCGCATTTGGCTTAGAATATGCTAATTTTTATGATTTAAGTCAACTTGGAGCGATAATGATAAAAGCCGCAACAAAAGAACCTCGATTTGGAAATCCTACACCACGTGTTGCTGAAACATCTAGCGGGATGTTAAATGCAATAGGATTACAAAATCCTGGAGTACATGAGATAATGGAAACAAAATTAAAAGAATTGGAAAAATATGATGTTCCGATAATTGCTAATGTGGCTGGAAGTGAAATAGATGACTATGTTTATGTAGCTGAGCACATTAGTAAAGCGCCAAATGTTTGTGCTTTAGAACTAAATATATCTTGTCCAAATGTAAAACATGGTGGTATTCAATTTGGTACAGATCCAGAGACAGCAAAAAATCTTACAAAAAAAGTTAAAGAAGTATCTAGTGTACCAGTATATGTAAAACTATCTCCTAATGTAACAGACATAGTCTCTATGGCTAAAGCAGTAGAAGAAGGTGGAGCTGATGGTATTACTATGATAAATACATTAGTAGGAGTGAGATTAGATAGAAAAACTGGGAAACCAATAATAGCTAATGTAACAGGAGGTTTATCAGGACCTGCAGTAAAACCAGTTGCTATTAGAATGGTATATCAAGTATCTCAAGCTGTAAACATTCCTATAATAGGAATGGGTGGAGTAATGGATGAGTGGGATGTTATTGACTTTATCTCAGCAGGTGCAAGCGCAGTAGCTGTAGGTACTGCAAACTTTGCTGATCCATATGCTTGCCCAAAAATTATAAACAAACTTGAAAGTGCTCTTGATGAACTAGGAGTAGAGCATATACTTGATATTAAAGGACGAGCTTACAAATAATAAAACTATATTAAAGGAGACAAATTGATGAAAAAAGACGTAATTATTGCATTAGATTTTCCAACATTAGAGGACACATTAAATTTCTTAGATAAGTTTGATGATGAAAAACTATTCGTTAAAGTTGGTATGGAATTATATCTACAAAATGGTCCGGTAGTTCTTGAAAAAATAAAAGAATTAGGACATAAAGTATTTTTAGACTTAAAACTACATGATATTCCAAATACAGTCTACGGAGCTACAAAAGGGTTAGCTCAGTTCAAAGTAGATATTCTAACTGTGCATGGTGCAGGAGGATATGAAATGTTAGCTGCAGCTAAAAGAGGAATGGTAGAAGGTGGAAGCCCTGATACAAATGTAATAGCAATAACTCAGCTTACATCAACATCTGAAGAAGCGATGAAAGAAGAACAATTAGTAGCAGCTTCATTAGAAGAAAGTGTAATAAATTACGCAAAACTTGCTAAAAAAGCAGGACTTGATGGAGTTGTTTCATCAGTTTGGGAAGCTAGAATCATTAGAGAAAACTGTGGTGAAGACTTCTTAAAAGTAACTCCTGGTATACGTCTAGAAACTGATGAAGTAGGGGATCAAAAACGTGTGGCGACACCAACTGTTGCAGCAAGTGAAGGTAGTACACATATAGTAGTAGGCCGTTCAATTACAAAAGCTAAAAACCCAAGAGAAGTTTATAATCTAATTAAAGAACAATTTACTAAGTAATAAAATATAGAAGCTAAGGAGAATTAAAATGACTTTAGAAAGAAAAATAGCTAAGAACTTACTAGAAATAGAAGCAGTTGCCTTAAGACCAAATGATTATTTCACATGGACTTCAGGTATTAAATCACCTATTTACTGTGATAATAGAATAACAATGTCTTATCCAAAAATTAGAAGAGAAATCGCTGCTGGCTTAAGTGAAGTAATCAAAAAGAACTTTCCAGAAGTAGAAGTAGTAGCGGGAACAGCAACAGCAGGTATACCTCATGCTGCATGGGTAAGTGAAGTACTAGATTTACCTATGATTTATGTTAGAGACTCAGCAAAAAAACACGGGAAAACTAACCAAATTGAAGGAAGATTACTAGAAGGACAAAAAGTTGTTATAATTGAAGACTTAATTTCTACAGGATTATCTTCATTAAAAGTTGCTAAAGCACTAGAAGAAGCAGGGGCAGTAGTACTTGGGGTGGTAGCAATCTTTAGTTACGAACTTAAAAAAGCTCAAGATGCTTTTGCAGCGGACAAAGTAGAATACCACACATTAACTAACTATAACTTTTTAATTGAAGAAGCGGTAGCAAGTAATTACATTAAACAAGAAGATGTAGAAAAACTTCTTGAATGGAGAAATAACTTATAACATACTAAAAAGCACGTAAGGATTATATTACGTGTTTTTTATATTCATAAAAATAATGACTATCACTTTCACATATGATATAATTAAATAATATTATAAGGTAGTGAGGTATAGAAAATGGATAATATTATTGATGTAACAGTTCCAGTAGCTGAAGTTGTTGACAAACACCCAGAAGTTTTAGATATTTTAGTAGATTTAGGATTTAAACCATTAGCTAATCCAATAATGAGAAATACTCTAGGAAGAAAGACTTCATTAAAAATGGGTTCTAAGTTAGCTGGTATAAAAATAGAAGATATAGTAGCTACATTAGAAGCTAATGGATATGAAGTAGTAGGATTAAACTAATGACAAAAACAAGAATAGAAGTATTAAAAGATATTTTATTAAGATTACATAATGGAGCAAGTGCAGACTCTGTACAAGATGAATTTAATGAACATTTTACAGGTGTATCAGCTATAGAAATAAGCTTAATGGAACATGAACTTATGAATTCTGATTCTGGTGTAACATTTGAAGATGTTATGAAATTATGTAATGTTCATGCGAATCTATTTAAAGGTGCTATTAAAACAGTAGAAGTAGAAGATAGTGAACACCCAGGCCATCCTGTTCAAGTATTTAAACAAGAAAACCTAGCGCTAAGAGCGGCTATTATTCGAGTAAGACGTATAATAGATAACTATAAAAATGTTGAAAATACACCATCTCAAGAAGTAGTGATAAAAGGTCTTGGACGTCAGTTGGCTCTGTTAGGACAGTTTGATATTCATTATAAGAGAAAAGAAGAGTTAATGTTCCCTATTATGGAGCGTTATGGTCATGATGCACCACCGAAAGTAATGTGGGGTGTAGATGATCAAATAAGAGACTTATTCAGTGATGCTCTACATGAAGCTCATAAACTACCTAATAGTGATATAGAAGTAGTAAAAGAAAAATTTGAAAAATTTGTTAAAGAATTTGAGGAAATGATTTTTAAAGAAGAATCAATTTTACTTATGATTCTATTAGAAACATTCAATCAAGATGACTGGTTAACTATCGCAAAAGAAAGTGATGCTTATGGATATGCAATTATTACACCAACTGAAGAATGGGTTCCTAAGAGAGAGGATTTTGAAGAACCTGTAGAAGAAATTTGCCAAACAGAAATAACTGAAGAAGGTGTAATGCAAAAAGTTATTACAACACCAGAAGGTGAGATAACTATTTCATTTAAACCAAATAAAAAAGAAGAAAAAGTAGTAGATAGAACTACTCCTCAAAAATTTGGTAAAGGATATTTATCTGTAGATCAAGCAGATTTAATATTAAATCATCTACCAATGGAAATTACTTTTGTTAATAAGGATGATATATTCCAATATTATAATGATCATTGTCCAGAACAAGATATGATATTTAAACGTACACCTAGTCAAGTAGGGAGAAATGTAGAACTTTGTCATCCACCAAAATACTTAGAAAAAGTAAAAATAATAATGCAAAATTTACGTGATGGTAAAAAAGACAAGTATGAAATGTGGTTCAAATCAGAATCTCGTGGGAAATTTGTTCATATAGTTTATGCTGCAGTTAGAAATGAGCAAGGTGAATTCGAAGGAGTTCTAGAATATGTTCAAGATATTCAACCATATCGTGATATAGACACAGATTTGAATAGAGACTTATAAGAAAAGAGCAACGTTAAAAAATTACTTAACGTTGCTTTTTAATTTAAAATATTTTGTCGAAAACTTGTTTTTTTGCTTTCATGCTAGTTAGAGTAATAGCAACTATAATTAATATCGCATAAATTACTCCCAAAATATGAGATATGTTTGGATACTCTAACAACAAGAAAATAGTAGCAGTATTTAATATTATTAGTCCAATAATACAAAAGAATGCAATTATCCCAAGTAATATCTGACTCATTCCTCGAGTACTAAGTTCAAGTATATTATTCCAGTTTAAATAGAGTTTATTAAAATCTCTAGTAAAACTATAAAATGCTATAGCTATACCGGTAATGATATATGAAAAAATAGTAATAATAAATAATTCAATTGATATTCCAGCCAATATAAGCATTATCATGAACATAATAATACCTAAAGAAATTTGAAGGAATGTACTTACAATAAATTTTGTTTTTATGTATTTTTTAAAATCCATCGGTAAAGATTTTAAGTGATAGTAATCTTGTTTTTCAAGAGAGATTGCAACACCTGTAAAACTGATAGGACTATACATCATAAGTAAAGCCATTGAAAATCCAAAACAAATTGCAAAAGGATAGAATTCTATTCCAAGTTGGATTCCACCTTCACGTCTTATTTGTATTATAGCTCCGGCAAAAATTATAATAGATAATAGATAACTAGAGAAAATATTAGCAAGAAGTGTACCATGACTAAATAGATTAAAATTACGTTTGATTAATTTTGCATTTAGAGAGGTGTGTTTAGAACTCCTTTCTTTGTGTTCTTTTTGTTTTGAACTTAAAGTTGTTTTATGAACACCAGCTATTCTATGAATATCATTTAAATATTTTTTAGCCACTAAGGTATTCACTAAAATAACTATAACAATAGTAATGATAATCAAGATAAGTAAATTCATATAAGATTCTTTTGTTAGTATATCAAAGAAAAAGTCTCCTCTATATTTTGTTTGCAGTAACATTAAATCATTAGAAACAAGTTCTTTAGATAAGATAACATACCCTGCTCCTAATAGTAATCCGAAGATTATAATAATACCATTAATTTTATTTTTATTTTTTTCAAAATTAGGTATGTATGTAATTGTGGATAAAAGTAATGTTAGTCCTCCAGAAATAATAATAATTATGCATAATGAGTAAATAAGTGAAATTATAATCTGGATTAATGAAAATTCTGTATTAACTGCTATAATAAAGTTAATTACAATCACAGGGATAAATAATCCAGATAGTTGGAAAAGTAATACTAAAAATTTTCCAATAAATAATTCTTTTTCACTAACGGGTAACGGTAGTAAAGAATGGGTATCTTTACTTTCATAAAACATATTTAAAAATGTTGTTGATAGTGTTAAAGCAGTCATTATAATTAAAAATAATAATATGTATTTATAAGAAGGACCTTCTAGAACACTGCTAAACATTGAATTACCGAATAATATATAGAAGACGACTATATTAAGTATATTTAAAAGTAATAGATTATTAAATATTTTCTTTCTAATATCAGCAGTTCCCTTATATTTTTTTCTATATTTTGCTGTTTGCATAGGATTAATATACATTAAGTTAGTAAAAAATAAATTTTTTATGATATTCCAGCGCATATTAAACACCACCTAGATTATATCGATTAGAACTTTTGATTAGGTTAAGATAAATTTCTTCGAGTGAGTTTCCTTCGTGTTGTGCTCTTAACTCATCAAGTGTTCCGACAAAAATAAGTTTACCATGGCTAAGAATACCAATTCTATCACATAGATGTTCTGCAACTTCTAAGACATGTGTAGAAAATAATACGCTATGACCTTGTTTTGTATGTTCTTTCATAAGATTTTTCAAATCAAAGGATGCTTGTGGATCAAGTCCAGTCATTGGTTCATCCATTATCCAAAAGCGAGGGTTAGATAAAAGGGCAGCTATAAGAAAAACTTTTTGACGCATACCATGAGAAAATGAATTTATTTCTTGATGTTCAACACCTATCATGTTAAATAACTTAGAGTATTCGTATATACGCTCTTCTGTTGTTTTTTCATCAAGTTCATAAAGGTTGGCAATTAGAGACCAATATTCATATGGGGATAACGTTAAAAATATGTCAGGGCTATCAGGGACATAACCTATTTGCTTTTTACATTCTAGTCGATTATCACGTAAGTTCATATTATCAAAGAAAATATCTCCGCTACTAACTTCAATTATACTAGTTAAAGCCTTTATAGCTGTAGATTTTCCAGCTCCGTTGTGCCCTATTAGTCCAAATATTTCACCATCGTTAATAGCAAGATTAAGATTGTCTAATGCCAATTTAGAGTCGTATTGCTTTGAGACATTTTTGAATTCTATCATAAATGTATTTCCTCCTACTAAAATTAAGTATTTTAATTATAACAGTTATAAAGACTAAAAGATAGTATTTATAAGAATAACAAGCTTGTATTTTTTTAAATGATTTTTATAGAAGAAGGGGAAATAAATAGATAATTACATTCTAGATACACCTGGAAATGTGAGTTTGAAACTTAAAGTTTGATACACCTGGTAATGTGTAAAAATAAAAGCTTGAAATATAAAGGATAAAACATCTTAAAAAAATTCAAAAAAATACTTGACAATGAAAAACAAAAGTGTTATTATTTTAAAAGTGAGTGTTTAGGCACTCTGTGTAAAGCCGCTATGGCTTAAAATTTATTTTAAAAATATGAACCACCTGGATGAGTGATTCATAAAACTATCGAGGAAAGGAGGAAACCATAGAAATGCCAACTATTAACCAATTAGTTCGTAAACCTCGTAAATCAAAAGTATCAAAATCAGATTCACCAGCTCTTAACAAAGGGTATAACTCTAAGAGAAAGAAAGAAACTAACATTTCTTCTCCACAAAAAAGAGGAGTTTGTACTCGTGTTGGGACTATGACACCTAAAAAACCTAACTCAGCTTTACGTAAATATGCACGTGTTCGTTTATCAAACCAAATCGAAGTAACAGCATATATCCCAGGTATCGGACACAACCTACAAGAACACAGTGTTGTACTTATTCGTGGAGGACGTGTAAAAGACTTACCAGGGGTACGTTACCACATTATTCGTGGAGCTTTAGATACTGCAGGAGTTAACGACCGTAAACAAGGACGTTCTCTATACGGTGCTAAAAGACCAAAAGAGAAAAAATAATAAATAGAAAATAATTTGATAAAAGAATTTCGTGAAAGGAGGCAACATTATGCCACGTAAAGGTCCAGTTGCAAAACGTGATGTTTTGCCAGATCCAATTTATAACTCAAAATTAGTTACAAAATTGATTAACAAATTAATGCTAGATGGAAAACGCGGTACAGCTCAAAAAATCCTATATTCTTCATTTGATATCATCAAAGAAAAATCAGGACGTGATGCTATGGAAGTTTTCGAAGAAGCATTAAACAACATTATGCCTGTACTTGAAGTACGTGCTCGTCGTGTTGGTGGTTCTAACTACCAAGTACCAGTTGAAGTACGTGCAGAAAGAAGAATTACATTAGGTCTTCGTTGGTTAGTTAACTACTCTCGTTTAAGAGGAGAAAAAACTATGGAACAACGTTTAGCTAATGAAATTTTAGACGCAGCAAATAACACTGGTTCAGCTGTTAAGAAACGTGAAGATACTCACAAAATGGCTGAAGCTAACAAAGCATTTGCTCACTATCGTTGGTAATTATAAGGTGAATATCAAGCTATTTTATAGCTTGAGTTTTTCACTATAGAAGACAAATTACTCAAAAACTTTAAAAAATATGAAAGGAGAAAATTGACTCATGACTAGAGCATTTTCTTTAAAAGATACTCGTAATATCGGTATCATGGCTCACATCGACGCAGGTAAAACTACTGCAACAGAGCGTATTTTGTTCTACACTGGGAAAATCCACAAAATCGGAGATACTCACGATGGTAACTCTCAAATGGACTGGATGGAACAAGAACAAGAACGTGGTATCACTATCACATCTGCTG
>CAUUEM010000049.1:0-8384 GCA_963544045.1 uncultured Gemella sp.
TCTCTTAATACTAAACTTAAGAATTTTTCTTCTAATACAGTTGCTTGACCTTCATCTGCTAAGATACAGCCTGCAAAATATCTAAAATGTTTTGCACTGAATGGCACATCAACAGCCATTGTCTCACGAATTGGTTTACCATTATCTAAACTTTCTGTAGTTGCTAATAGCTCAGTATTCGCATCAATTATATCTGCAATCTTATTTAATAATGCTGCACGTTCACTTACTGTTGTTTTTTTCCAAGTTTTAAATGCATCTTTAGCAGCTTTAACAGCACGATTTACATCTCCCTCTGTCGCGTCTGGAAAGCTTGCTAAATATTCAGAGTTAGCAGGATTATATGCTTTCATAACTGATTTATCTTCTGAATCAGTCCACTCTCCATTTATAAACATTTTAAAATTTTCTTTATTTAATTTACTCATAATGATATATATCTCCTTATACATTTTGTATTTTTACAAATACTATCATATATATGAATGCGCTTCAATAAATTTGCCTGTATATTTTAAACGCACATTAAATATATTTTAATTTATAATAACATATAAACTTAGTAAATTTGTATATTTGCTATTATATAAGTAACTGCAAAGCCTCGTTATCATAATAGCATTTTAATATTTTAATATATTCTTATGAATATTTTATAATTTATTAAAGAAAAAAACTCTGAATCAATCAGAGTTCCTTTCTTAATTATTTTACTATTCTTACACGTGATGTTCTTTCTATTGGAGCTGGTTCACCTACTATTTCACCAAATGGCATTTGAGCGCGTAGTACTAAGTTAGCAGGAATGTTCCATTCTTTAGCTACTCTTTCATCGATTACTGGGTTGTAGTGTTGAATATTTGCACCTACACCTGCTTCCGCCAATGCATTCCATACTGCAAATGATGCAATACCTGTTGATTGTTCTGACCATAATGGGAAGTTATCAGCATATGATGGGAATTGTTCTTGTAATCCTTTTACTACATCATGATCTTCAAAGAATAAGATAGTTCCATAAGCTGCAGCGAATCCATCAAGTTTTCCTTTAGTTGCTGTTTTTGTGTCTTCATTAGGTAAAAATTTTCCTAATTCTTCAAAAGTAATATCCCAAAGTTTTTGGTGATTATCTCCTAATAATACTACTACATGAGCAGTTTGTGAATTAAAGGCACTTGGTGAATACTTAACTGCATTATCAATAATTTCTAGTACTTCACTTTCTGATACTGGTAAGTTTTTTCCTAATGCATATTGGCTTCTTCTATTTTGATATAAATTTTTTGCGTTTGTCATTTTCGATTCCTCCATTTTAGCTACTTGCTAAATTTATCTTTTTATTTTATAATTATTATATATTAATATTAACAGATACAAAAAAATATACAAGTACGATTTTTTCGTATAGTCAGTATCTTTTAGAATAGAAATGGCTTGTATCAAAGAAAATTAGTTAGGAGATTTTTAAATATGGTAGAAAAAGAATTATTCGGGGTTTGTCCTTTCTTTACAACACAAAAAATATTATCTGGTAAATGGACGATATTAATACTACATTTACTTGAAGGAAAAGCAGTGAGATTTAATGAGCTTCAACGTGAGTTAGGTACCATTACTCAAGCTACTTTAACAAAACAGCTTAAACAACTAGAAAAAGATGGATTAATCAATAGAAAAGTCTACGCACAAATACCACCTAAAGTAGAATACAGTTTAACAGAAATTGGTCAAAAGTTTCATAATGTTCTTAATGAGCTTGAAAATTGGGGAAATGACTATATAGACTTTCTTGAAAAATCTGATAGAAAAGACTTAGTGGCACAATAATGGATAAAATAAATAAAATTAAAAATATCCTTCCCCTACTATCTGATAAACAGATAGATATACTAGATAGTATTATTTCATCTTGGGATATTAAATCTTCACAGCTTCATACAGATGATGTGATAGTTAAAGCAATTTATGAAAGTACTGTAAATCCTATTGTAGATCAACTTAAAAATTATTCGAAAGAAGAATTATTAGAAGAATATGGAGTACTTTTTTACAACCAAAATGAAATGGAACAAACAAATAGTAATATAGAAGGCATTGAAATAGAATCTCCTCAAAATATGACGAATAATAATTCTAAAGAGAATAAATATGATAACTTAGACATTAAATCACTTATTTCTAAAAAGCCCTTAGTCGAAGAAACAGTTAAACAACCTGCTACCGATGATGATTTTGATCCACTTTTCCCAAATGTCGATTTTGACTCTATGACAGGACTAAATAAATCTAAGTATGATGATTTGGACTTCTCAGCATTAATATCAAAGAAACCAAAATAACATTAAGAAAAAGACGATGTAAAAATACATCGTCTTTTATTTTTCTTTTTCTATTAAATTTTCAACATAGTTTATATATTTTTCTTCCATAATTTGTGCACGAAGGTGTGGACTCCTATTCAAAATCTTTTTACCTTCTTCCAATAGTTCTAATGCTTTTTTAGAATTATTATTTACTTTCCATTCCACTACTGCATTAATAGTTTTATTTTGAGGTATATCAGATTTAAGACTAGATTTTGTATATGGATCACTTAGCAATTCCTCTAACAATGGATTTTCTTTATCTAGTAAACACATAAAGAAAATTAATAGCTTAGAAACTTCTATTTTGTACGGTAGTATCATATCCGGATTTTCTTTATAAAATTGTAAAAGTCCATGATATGCTTTTTCAAAATCAAATTGTTCTTGATAATAATCAAACTCTAGAAACTTTAAAAAGTCTGTTTGATAATTTCGTTTTTCTATTTTTAAATTTTTAATTTTTTCTAATTCACTAGGATTTTCTTCAATATAAGATTTACCAATACTAGCGTAATAATTAACTATTAATGTTAAGTACAAAACATATTTATTAGTTTCATTTTCTAATGAATGCTTATAAGTCATACCATCATTAAAACCTGATGGTATTGCATTGGAAACTCCTAATACTAGTCCTACAATAACAATCATTAGTGTATATATACTTGGATAGATAAACCAAATAGCAACCGAAAATATCAAATTCCCTAAAACTCCACCCACTAAGTATAGTTTATATGGGAATTTTCCTTTTTCGTATTTTGGTGGCTTCATTAAGCATTGTCCAAGAGTACCTTTTACATGTTGAAACCTTAATTTAAGTTTATCATTACTGTCTTTTTCTAATTTAAAATCAAATATTCTAAAACTAACAAATTTGTATCCAGTAAGTAAACCAAATATTAAATGTCCTGCTTCATGAACAATAATTTGTATTACTACTCCTAGAACAAGTGCTAGAATAATTAAAGGTACATTAGGATTTTCTTGTTGTGAAATCACTCTTCCTGCATAGTTTCCTACAAAAAAACCGACTATAGCTCCTAAAATTATATAAACTAAAAAGTTTATTATTCGTTTAACGGTTTTATTCATAAATCCTCCCCTAATTCTTAATCAATTTTTTCTTGAATAAAGTTTATAATTTCATATAATTCTTCTTTTGAACTTACTGTTACTATAAAAATTATATCTCCCATAGCTTCCGCAAAAACTCCAGGTACATATTCTACCATTCTGATTTTTTCATGGTATTCAATATTAACATCGTCTTCTGAGTATTTATAATTATATTTATTTCGTCTAGATACAGTTGCCGTGTAGTTACTAGTTTCATATTTTGGTACTTCTTCACCTACTACTACTTTTGCATATAGTTCACATAAATCGCAATTATACGCGTAGTTATATAAATCTAGAGTTATCCCACCTGCTATACGATTATTATATTCTAAAGCAATATATTCTCCATCGGGAAGCTTAAAGAATTCAATATGGAAAAATCTTTCCTTCATCCCGAATTGTTTAACAATGTTTTGACCGATTTCTACTAATTTATCATCAATTTCTGGTTCAATATCTGTATAATAGTCTAATGAATTATTTACTAAATCAAGAGTTGGCAAACTGTAAGTAAAACTTGTATCGAATACTACATTCCCTTCTCTATCTATTAATCCATCATATGTACAAAGTACTGCATTATCAATATATTGTTCTAAAAAGTAACTTATACTTTCATCCCAAGTATTTTTAAAATTCTCAACATCTTCTTGTGTAAATAGTTTATAAGTATTAGCTGCACCTACTCCATTATCTGGTTTAGCTATTACCGGCAATCCTAGTTTTTCAATTGCAGCATTTAGTTCAACTTTGCTGCTTATAGAAAGACCTTCTACTACTCTTGCTCCAGCTTTTCTAAAAATATCTTTCATTCTAGATTTATATTTTGTTAGTAATAACTCACTAGGTTTTACTCCATCAATATTGAAGTCCTCCCTAATTTTTGCGTCTAATTCTAGCCAATATTCATTATTTGATTCTACTCTATCTATTTTCCCGTGTTTATACGTTAGAAAAGCTACAGCTTTTAACACTTCATTATAGTCTTCTAAATTATTAACTTTAAAATACTCTGTAATTACCTCTTGTAGTCTAGGGCTTAGCTCTTCATAGCTTTCTGAACCAATACCTAATACAGTTATTCCTTTTTCTTTAAGTCTTGCTGCAAAATATTCTTGACTCTTAGGAAAGTTCGGAGATATTAATAAATAATTCATAACTACACCATCCTTTTTTATTTTACATACAATTTTACCATAATATTTAAAAAATTTCTAATATTTTTCTGAAAAATCGTATTATAGTATAAAAAAAGAGAACTAAAAGCTTTCTCGACTCTTAATTCTCTCACATCTATTCCTTCTATTCCTTTATATTTACCGTTAGATTTTGTAAATAAGTTTTAAATGTTGAATCAACTTCATCACTTAAACCTTTTGTTGCTTTTAGATCAACATAAATCTCTACTTTTTCATTAAAAGTTTGAGTCATTATAATGTTACTTAGTACACAAATATTTGATACTAAACCACAAAATTCTACTTCTTCATAATCACTTCGTGAAATATATTTTGCTAATTCTCTACTTCCAAAAGTTGTTTTATTAAACACCTTTTTAGCATTTTTTTCATAGTCAGCAACCTTACCATATAGAGCGTGTCCTTCAGAATCTATTATACAATGCTCAACTGGTAAGTGTTTCCCTTCACGCGTTGTTAAATAGTTAGTATAATGTGTATCTTTTGTAAATATAACATCTTGATTGTCTTTTTTATATTGTTCAATCTTTTCAACAATAATTGGTTCAAGTTCTTTAGTCCCTGGTGCTCCAAGTGCACCATCAACAAAATCTTTTTGATAATCTACAACTACTAGTAGTTTCTTACTAGTCATATTTTTTAAAGTGATTCTTATATAATATAAGAATACTACTACTAAAAGTACTATACAAACTTGGAATACCATATCCGAAATAAATTTCATATCAAATCTTGGTATTCTGATAATATTATAGATAACTATTACTATTCCAATAATAAATGGTATTATTAATATTTTTATCTGTTTTCTTATGAAAATTGGAAAATCTTTTGCTCCTACTTTTTTATAGATAAGATATCCAAATAAACCAATTACTCCTATAATACATGCTAATGTTCCATACTTATGCATTAAGTGGAATAGGTGTTTAGCACCCGGTCCAAAAATATAACCTAATGTAATAAATGTTCCAACCCATAGTATTCCTCCAACCGTTGAATATACATGGAATTTTTTCGCATTAACTTTTGTAATTCCAGAGAAATAACCTAAAATATGTCTAACTCCTGGAAGATAATACGCAACAAATATCACTACGTTACCATACTTATTAAAAAAGTCCGACGCTTTTGTCATTCTATACGGTGTAAGTCCAATATAAGTTCCATATTTATCAACTGCTTTAACCCCTAGTCTTCTTCCTACTTCGTAAGAAAACTGCATACCTATTATAGTACCCAGGGCACTTGCAATAACCATACCTAGGTAGCTTCCATGTCCTCCATAAGCCATAATACCTGCCAGAAGCATCATTGTTTCTCCAGGTAAAGGAAGACAAGCAAATTCCAGTATAAGTGAGATAAACAGTATTAGATAAACATGCTCTGCTAATAGTTTAAACAGCATTTCCATTATAAACTATTCTCCTTTGCTATAATATTTTTTAATTATATCACATTTAAACTTCAACTACAAATTTAAATATACAGTTAATATGATACTATTGTATATACTTTTTTACCAGTTTAGCGAAAAAATAATGCAAGAATGTCATAATAACATAGACATATCAACATACCTTGTTTTGTTTCAAAACCTCTCAAAACGCACTGATTTAAAGGGTTCTCATTTTCAATTTTCTTCAAAAAAACGCGTATTTTTGAATAGTTTTGCCCCTTATTTTTCTCTCAACAAAAAAAAGATAGATTAATTTCTATCTCTTATCTTTATTTTCTTCGTAAATTTTAATTAACTCTTGCATATCATCTTCACTTGCGTAAGTCTTCACAAAGAGCCTTGCTGTTCGTTTATAACCGTTGATTCTAGTTTTTTCTCTGTTTCTTGCTTCATAATTCCTAGTTGCTCTAAGCTGCGAGCGTGGTGTTTTATTAGTCATAATAATCTCCTAAATATTTTTTATCATTATATCAGAAATTTAACTTAAAAGAAAGAGGGAGATTAACTCCCTCCTTTACATTAATACCATCATCTTGAACTAATTATTACTTTAAAAATATTAAATATTATCACTTATCAAAAAAAGGATCGAGATTTTTTCTCGAACCTTTTTAAACAATTAGACTAGTACTTTATCATTTTCTTTTCTTTCTTTAGGAGATTGACGTACTTTAACTTCAATTTTCCCTTTTTTATTTAATTCTTTAACTTTTAGTACTGCCCATAGTTGAGCTGCAATAAATAGTGAAGAATATAGACCAAATACTAATCCAATTAATAATGCTACATTAAATGAGTAGATAGAGCTACTTCCTACTAATAACATTACCACAACTGTTATAATAACTGTTAATACCGTGTTAATAGAGCGTGTTAGAGTTTGTCTTAATGATACGTCAACGATTTTGTAAATTTGTTCCTTAGTTGTAATTAGTTTTTCGTGACGCATATGTTCCCTAATCCTGTCAAATGTAACGATTGTATCGTTTATTGAGTATCCAACAATTGTTAATACAGCTGCAATAAATGTAATATCAATTTCTAAACGAAGTAAACTAGCCATAAATATTATAACTGCTACGTCATGTAGAAGTGCTATAACACTCGTTAATCCCATTCTCCATTCGAATCTAAACGCTACATAAATAATTATACCAATAGCTGCATAAAGAAGGGCATATATTGCATTTTTTACTAATTCTTTACCAATAACTGGCGATACAACACTTAAGTTTGCATCTTTGTTATATTTCTTAGCGAAGTATTCTTTTATTTCTATTGATTTTTCTTGTTCAAAACTGTCTTTTGAATGAACAGTTGCTTGTTTTTTATCTTGTGATAAAACTATTTTTTCTTCTTTTACATTTAATGAATCTAAATCTTGTTTGACTTGCTCAGTAGTTAATTCTGTATTTGCTGCAACGTCAATACGAGTACCACTAGAAAAGTCTATTCCTAAGTTAAGTTTATACATGCTTAGTGAGACTGTTCCTGCTATCATAATAGCAATACTTAATGCAAAGAATTTTTTCATATGTTTAGTAAAACTTAACCATTCAAATTTAGTTGGTAAGTTTAATGAATTAATACCAAATTTGGATTCATGAATTGCCTTTTTATTTACACCAAAGTATCCTGGATGATTATTAAATAGATTAGAACTTACTAATAAGCTAAGTAATAATCTAGTACCAAATACCGCAGTTACAAAGCTGACTAAGATAGATAGTAATAACATAGTCGCGAAACCTTTAACACTACTTGTACCAAAGATAAATAGTACTACAGCGGCAATTACTGTTGTAAATTGCGAGTCAAAGATAGTCCATAATGATTGTTTAGCCCCATCTAGATAAGCTTTTTGCAGTGGATATCCTGCACGAACTTCTTCTTTAATTCTTTCATACATGATGATATTAGCATCGACTGCCATACCTACCCCTAAGATTAGCGCTGCAATACCTGGTAGCGTTAGAACTCCAGATATCATATTAAAGAATACTACAGTTAGATATACATATGCAACCATCATTATGCTGGCTACAAATCCTGGTAATCTATATACTAATAGCATAAATGCACAGATAATTCCAAGTGCTATTGCCCCAGCTAATACTGTTTGGTATAGTGCATCAGCTCCGAATTGAGCTCCTACAGAGTTAGAATAGATTTCAGTAAGTTTAACTGGTAAAGCACCAGAGTTAAGTAATGCTGCCATTTCTTTAGCTTCTTTTACTG